>CAMLSH010000069.1 GCA_946482625.1 uncultured Opitutaceae bacterium | reverse complement strand
CCTTCGAGCGCGATGCGGACGGGAACGGCAAGCATGGCGGCGTCGGGCGGATTATTGAGTTCGAGGTAGCCGAGTGCTTCGAGTTTCCACTGGTTGGTCAGCCTGAGGGCGAGTTCCTCCTGAAGTCGGGGATGCGTCTGGATCTTTTTGGCGGCGAGATCGCGGGGCGCTTCATAGCGGTTCGCTGCGGCGTGTCCGAGCAAGCGGCCGAGATCGTTGATCGGATCGAGCGCCTCCACCTCGGCGACGAGGCTGCGGAGATTTTTGTCTTCAAACGCGGCCTGTTCCTTCACGGCGGCAGCGGCGCGTTTCTCCTGCCACACGATCCACTCCACGACCATGCCAAGAGAGGAGATCAGCGCGACGGCACCGCAGGCCGAGAGCATGAGACGGCTGGCCAACAAGGGCACGGCGGCGCCGACTGCGGGGTTGAGTTGAAACAGCACGGGCAGCATCGCCAGAAGCGGTAACACGTAGATGCCCCACGGCATCACGGGGCGCAGCGCCCACGGGATCTGCGGATCTTCGCGCAACATCGCCGCCAGCGAGGTCACGACGGTGAGCGCGAGGAAAGTCACGAAGAGAACCAGGAGTTGCCAGCCGCGTCCGCCGCCCAGCCAGTCGAACTGGCCGCGTGCGAGCAGGACGCAGCACGCGAGAAAGAGCGTCAGCCAGAGCGGGATGGTGACAAAGACGAAGGCGATCACCCCTCCCGCGTTGTGCCCGCTGTGGACGATGGGCTGCCGCAGGAAAATCTGGAGTGGCACCAGATAAAGAAATGCGGAGAGGCCGAGGAGAAGGTTGCCGAGGATAATCATGGGAGGAGGAGAAAATGGGTAAACGAAAAGGGACGCTGACTCGCGCCGAGCACGGGCGTGTGAGGACGATTTATTGCGCGTCGATGTGCGCGATGGGTTGTTTATCCGCGTCGATGGGCTGGCTGTCGGTGCCGGGATGTTCGCGCAGCCAGTCGTCGAGCAGACGGATCGCATCCACGTAGGTCTCCTGGGTTTTCGGCGATTCGAAGGCGGCGCGCAGTTCGCGGATCGCCGCGCGGTGATCTGCGCCGCCCGGCGTTGTCGCAAACTTGTTCGCCACTTCCAGAACCATGGCGGTCTCATCAAAGAAGCTGTCGTGGTGCAGCGGCTCTGTGCTCGCGATCTTGCGGCGTATCCAGTCGGCCATGCGCTCGATGGCCTGTTGCACGGGCTCTGCCAGAGGCGTGAGATCGGAAAGCGTGTTCTCCTCCAGATAGCCGAGGGCTAGTTGCGACCGGTCGGAGACCAACATCTTCGCGAGCGCTTCGGTAAGGTGCGGATGGGATTCGATTTTCCGGCGGGCGGCTTCCCGCGCTTCTTCAAAGCGGTCGCGACCTGCATGCATGAGCAGGGCCGCGAGGTCTTTTTGAGGATCGAGCATCTCCACTTCGCTGACGATGCGACGGATGTTTTTTTCGCGATTGGTCGGATTGCGGCGATGGACGCGCTCCATTTCGCGCGCCCGCAGAATCGCATATTGAGTGGCGATCGCGACCACGCATCCGATGGCGACGACGCCGCAGATCCCAATAACGAACCGGCCCGCCATCAGCGTTTCAGGACGCGCCATGAGCCCTGGATTTAGCAGGAGCGCGGTGGCAGCCAGCATCACCGGCGGTATCACGTAGATCGCCCAAGGCATGAACGGTTTCAGTGCCCAGGGAAGCTGCGGGTCACCGCGTAATCCGACCGACATCAGAGTGATAGCACTCAACGCGAGCCATCCGGTGAGCATGACGAAAAATTGCAGCGGGCGACCAATCCCCATCCACGAGAATCCACCTTGCGCAAGCAGCACACACCAGGAAGCAAAGAGAGGTATCCAAAAAAGCAGGCAACAGAGCAGTACGGCGAGCACGGTGCCGACTCCGCGATAGCCGGTATGGACGGGCTGTTGCAGCGAGACCTGCAGAGGCACCAGAAAGATGAACGCTGCAAATCCAAGGGCGAGGTTTCCGAAGATATTCATGGAGGGGGAGAAATCTAAAAACGGTCCAGTTCGGCGAAGCGGCGTTTCCACGCGTCGATGGCCACCCGGCACACTTCGCCTTCGCCGCCGCTGGTCGCGCAGGAGCCCCAAGCGTGGAGCAGATTGATGGCGCGGTCGCGCAGCCAGAGATACAGCGTCCGGTCGTCGCCGCCCGCATGCGCATCGGCCAGTTCGCCGACATCGTCCGCGAGTTGTTTCAACCGCCAGCCGGTCGGGCCGACGTCCTTGGTCACCGCTTGGATTTGTTTTTCCGCGTCGTCGTAGCGCTGCCGCAGCGCGAGTGCCTCGATTCGATTAACCGCCTCCGCCCACCGCGCGGGATCGGTGACGAGCGTTTCGTCGAGAGCGGGCAAGCCTTGGGGGCGCGCATCGCGTTGACGGATACGGCGGACTTCGGCGGGGCTGGGGCGGGGGATGAAGACCCGATCGCCAAGTTCAAAATACTCCCGCATCGCGCCATTGCGCGGGCCTTCGCGCGCGAGAGAAGAAAAGCGCATCGTTTCGCGGCTTCCGTCGCGCTCCCACTCGATGGCGATGATTTGCTCCGGCCATTCGAGCGCCATGCGGCGGATGATGCCGGTCTCGTTTGCGCGATGGCGCCGGCCACGCGCGTCGGTGAAGTCGCGGATGATGCGGACGTGGTGGTCAACGCAGAGGTGGTCGATGGTGCAGCTCATGGAGGTGGAAAAGCGAAAGGAGGGCGGCGGGTTCTGGGATGGGACGGAGTTTTGTGAGCACGATCACCCTAACGGGTGAGACGACGGAGCGGTATGGGCCGAACGAGGGGGGCCAAACGGCCCGTTCCCCAGCGACAGGAGGCTGTGATTGTCAGCTGAACGGTTAACCCGAAAGGGCATCGCCTCGCTGGAATCAATCGGTTCGATGCGTTTTCCCTTTCTGCGAGATTGCCCGCGTCCGATTCTTGGCACCCTTTCGACCCCGTCCGTTGCACCCATGAAAAAAATCCTCCTTTCATCCCTCCTTGTGCTGGTCTCCTTCGCCTCCGCAGTGGCCTCCGAAAAACCCCGTACCGCGTATTTGTTTACCTACTTCATCGGCAACGGGGAGGACGGCCTGCATCTCGCCTGGAGCCGCGACGGCCTGACGTGGGAGGCGCTCGGCGGCGGAAAAAGTTACCTCACGCCGACCGTCGGCAACTCGAAGCTCATGCGCGATCCCTGTGTCGCGATCGGCCCCGAAGGCGTTTACCACATGGTTTGGACTTCCGGTTGGTGGGAGAACAACATCGGCTACGCTTCGACCAAAGACTTCGTCACCTGGACGCCGCAGAAAGAAATCCCCGTGATGGCGCACGAGCCGACGGTGAAAAACACCTGGGCGCCCGAGCTCGTGTGGGACAAAAAACGGGAGCAATTTCTGATCTTCTGGGCCTCGACGATCCCGGGAAGGTTTTCCGAGGCGGCGGGTACGTCCGAGGACGGTTTCAATCACCGCATGTTCGCCACGACCACGAAGGACTGGCAGACGTTCACGCCCACGAAGCTCTGGTACGATCCCGGGTTTTCGGTGATCGACGCCACGATCATTCCGGCCGGCGATGGCTATCGCATGGTCGTGAAGGATGAGACGCGCCACCCGCCCAAGAAATACCTCCAGCACGCCTCGGCTGGCGACGTGGAAGGCCCCTGGTCTTCGCTGAGCGAGCCGTTCACCCGCGACTGGGTGGAAGGTCCGACCGTCCTTCAGGTTGGCGACGCCTGGCTCGTGTACTTCGACGTGTACCGCGAAAAACACTACGGCGTGCTGCGCACCCGCGATTGGAAGACATGGGAAGATCTCACCGCGCAGCTCTCCATGCCCAAGGGTATCCGTCACGGCACGGCCATCGAAGTGCCCTACACCGTGATCGAAGCGCTTCTGGCGCCCTGATTCCCTGACGTAAATTTTCACGCCCCAAGTCTCTGTGCAGGGCTTGGGGGCGCTGAGTTCCCGCCGGATTCTGCACTCACCCATGTGCTCGCTTAAGATTATCCTGATGCCTACCTCTCGTTTCTCACGCCTGCTGCTGCCCCTTGTTTTTGCCCTCACGCTCTCGTCCGTGTATGCCGCGGAGAGTCCCCGTCCTGTCTGGCAGGATGAAACCAAACTCCACGCGGGCACCGAGGCCCCTGCGGCGACGCTCGTTCGTTACCCCGATGTCGCCTCTGCCCGCGCGCGGGCACGCACCGCCTCGCCGTTCGTTCAATCGCTGAATGGCGACTGGAAGTTCCACTGGTCGCGTCACGTCACCGAACGCGTCGCGGGTTTTCACGAACCAGCGTTCAACGACTCCGCGTGGAAAACCATCCGCGTTCCCTCGAACGTCGAGGTCGAGGGCTACGGCGTTCCGATCTACACGAATATCGCTTACCCGTGGCGCGAGATTACGCCGCCGCTGATTCCGGATAAAACCGAGAACGCCGTCTCCGCCTATCGCCGCACCTTCACCGTCCCCGCGGGGTGGACGGGCCGTGACGTTTTCCTGACCTTCGACGGCGTGAATTCGTTCTTCACGGTCTGGCTCAACGGCAAGGAGCTTGGCTTCAGCAAAGACAGCCGCACGCCCGCGACCTTCCGCCTCACGCCTCACCTCAACAAGACCGGCGAAAACGTTCTCGCGGTCGAAGTCTTCCGCTGGTGCGACGCGTCGTATCTGGAAGATCAGGACTTCTGGCGCTTGAGCGGGATTTTCCGCGACGTCACGCTCTGGTCCGCCAGCCCGCTTCATGTCCGCGATTTCACCGTCCGCACGTCACTCGATGCGCAGTATCGCGATGCGACGCTCGAGCTCTCCGCCGAGTTGCGCAACCTCAACGACCGCGTCGCCCCCGCCCAGCTTTCCGCGCGGCTCCTCGATCCCGCGGGCAAGGAAGTGTTCACGACCGCTGTATCCGCGCCGGCCATCGACGCCCGCGGAATCGCCACCGTGCGTTTGTCGCAACCGGTGACCAATCCCCTCAAGTGGTCCGCCGAGACGCCGCATCTCTATACGCTCGAACTCACCCTCACCGCCGAAACTGGCCGCGTGATCGAGGTGATTCCGTGGCGCGTGGGTTTCCGCTCGGTGGAAACGAAAAACGGTTGGCTCCTCGTCAACGGCAGCCCCGCGCTGATGCGCGGTGTCAATCGCCACGAGTGGGATCCCGATCTCGGCCAGGTCGTCACGCGCGAGCGCATGATCGAGGACATCCGGCTGATGAAGCAGAACAACATCAACGCGGTCCGCGCCTGCCATTATCCCAACGTTCCCGAGTGGTACGCGCTCTGCGACGAGTACGGCCTCTACGTCATCGACGAGGCGAACATCGAGTCGCACGCGCAGATGGGCCAGGCCCAGGCGGGAGAAGCCCCTGCGCTAGCCGACGTGCCTTCGTGGATCGCCGCGCACCTCGACCGCACCATCCGCATGTACGAGCGTGACAAGAACCACGCCTGTGTCGTCGGCTGGTCGCTCGGCAACGAAGCGCATTTCGGCGAAGCCTTCCGTCAGACGTACCGTTGGCTCAAAGATCACGATTCCTCCCGCCCCGTGCAATTCGAGGCGCACCAAAGCGGCGAAGCCACGGACATCATCTGCCCGATGTACCCAAGCCCGGAGTCGGTCATCAACTACTCGGCCCTCCCGCGCGAAAAACCGTTCATCATGTGCGAGTATGCCCACGCCATGGGCAACAGCATTGGTGACATCTGGGCGTATTGGAAACCCATCTACGCCGGCGCGCCGCATCTTCAGGGCGGCTTCATCTGGGACTGGGTTGATCAAGGCCTGCGCACGCCCGTTCCGGCGTCGCGCGCGATCGAGCGTATCGAGAATCCTAAGTCACTTCCGCTCGACCCGAAGCTAGGCACGTTCTTCGCCTACGGCGGCACCTTCGGTCCTCCCGGCACCGCCTCGGACGGAAACTTCTGCGCCAACGGTCTCGTCAGCGCCGACCGTCTCCCGCATCCCGGCCTCGCCGAGGTAAAGAAGGTTTATCAGCCGGTGCAGATGCGCGCCATCGATCTCGCCCGCGCCGAGATCGAGTTGAAAAACTGGGCCGACTTCCAGGCCACCGGCGAGTGGCTCATCGCCCGGTGGCGCCTCATGGCGGACGGACAGACACTGCAAGAGGGCACGTTGGAAAATTTCAGCCTCGCCCCTCGCGAAACGAAACGCGTCGCATTGCCGCTCGCTCCGTTTACGACCGCTCTGGGCACGGAGTATTTCGTCGAACTCAGCTTCGCGCTCAAGGCGGCCACGCCGTGGGCCGACGCCGGCCACGAGATCGCCTGGGATCAATTCAAGCTTCCGCTCAGTGCTCCGTCGGTTGCCGCGGCCGACGGCAAAGCCGTTCCGCCCGCCGTCACGCTTGAGAAAACGCCCGCGCTCATTCGCGTGAGCGGTCCACGTTTCAGCGCTGCGATCGACGCTAAGACCGGCCTCTTGGCGTCGCTGAAAACCGGCGACACCGAGCTCCTCGAAAAGTCGCTCGCGCCGCACTTCTGGCGCGCGCCGGTCGACAACGACCGCGGCAGCAAGATGTCCGATACCGAGATAAAAAATCCCCGTAACCCGCCCATCGGGCTTTGGCGTCACGCGCACGAGACGTGGACCGCGGTGCGCATCGACGCCAGCCAGCCCGCACCCGGTCGCGTGGTGGTCACGGTTGACGGTACCATCACGCTGACGCCCGACCGCGTCGCGCACCAACGCATCACGTGGACGATTCTTGGATCGGGCGACGTTCTGGTCGCCACCCGGTTCCTGCCCGCCGCTACCAAGGGTTCTCCCGAGATGCCCCGCTTCGGCCTGCAAACCATGCTTCGCGCCGGCTTCGACCAGCTCGCCTGGTTTGGCAAAGGTCCGCAGGAAACGTATTGGGATCGCCAGGATGCTCGCGTCGGCCTCTATCGCGGCACCGTTGCGGAACAGGCCTTCCCCTACATCAAGCCGCAGGAGATGGGTAACAAAGAAGGCGTCCGCTGGCTCGCCCTTACAGACAAACAGGGCAGGGGACTGCTCGCCGTCGGCGAACCGCTCCTGAGTGCCAACGCGCTTCACCACACGACCGAGGATCTCTTCTGCGCCACCCAGCTGGAGAATTTTTATCCTTACCAGCTGCCGGTGCGCGAAACGATCACGCTCAACCTCGATCTGAAGCAACGTGGCGTCGGCGGCGACACCTCGTGGGGCGCACTTCCGCATGAGCAGTTCCGAATCACGCCGTGGCCGGTCGATTTCCGGTTCCGTCTCCACGTCCTCGCGGGTGGCGAAGATCCCATTGCGCTCGCCAAACAACGCGTCGAATAGTCGAGGCCCGCTTAAAATTCCGTCCTTGGAAACGCCGGCCGCTGGCCGGCGTTTTCTCTGAAGGGTCGGCGGCCGGCTGGCGCTCCCCAAGTCGATTCAACGTTTTCCCAAAATGAAACCTCTTCGCTTCGTCACCCCCGTTCTCGGACTGCTCTTCACGCTCACAGCCTCCGCTTCGACCCTGTGGTTCGATGCCCCGGCGCAGCATTTCACCGAATCCGCGCCGCTCGGTAATGGCCGCCTCGGTGCGTTGGTTTTCGGCGGCGTCGAGGAAGAGCGTATCATCCTCAATGAAACCGGCATGTGGTCCGGCTCGCCCCAGGACGCCGACCGTCCCAACGCCGCCGCTGTCCTGCCGGAGATCCGCCGCCTCTTGCTTGAGGGCAAGAACGTCGAAGCCGAGGAACTCGTTGCGGCCAACTTCACCTGCGCCGGCGCCGGGTCGGGCCGCGCCAACGGTGCCAATCTTCCCTACGGCTCTTATCAACTCCTCGGCGAACTCAAACTCGCGTTCGCCTCCGCCGTCACTGCCGGTGCGAATGCGTCGCCGGTTTCCCACTACCGCCGTGAGCTCGATCTCTCCACGGCTGTTGCGCGGACGACGTATGAACGCGACGGCGTGCGTTTTACCCGCGAGGTGTTTGTCAGCAAACCGGGCGAAGCCATCGTGCTGCGTCTCACGGCGGACAAACCCGGCGCGATCTCCACCACGCTCGCCCTCACGCGTCCGGAAAACGCCACCACCGTTTCCCTCGGTGCCGACGGTCTGCGCATGAGCGGCCAGCTGCCGGATGGGTTCGGTGGCAACGCCGGTGTGAAGTTCGCCACGCAGCTGAAAGCCCTCGCGAAAGGCGGCAGTGTGAAGGCCAACGGCGACACGCTCGTCGTCACCGGCGCCGATGAGCTCACGGTGATTCTTACCGCTGTGACCGACATCAAGACCTTCGCTGGCCGCCGTATCGACAACGCGGTCGAAGCCGCCGAAGCGGATCTCGCACGGATCGTTGGGCAGTCATTCGACGCGCTTCGCTCTGCGCACGTCGCCGATCACCAACACTTCTACAACCGCGTCGCGCTCACGATTGCGGGCGGCGACGAAGCAGCCGCTGCCAAGCCCACGCCCGAACGGCTCCGCGCCTTCGCCGCCGGCGCCAACGATCCCGCGCTCGTCGCGCTCTACTTCGATTTTGGCCGCTACTTGCTGATAGCGTCCTCCCGCCCCGGCGGACTTCCCGCAAACCTCCAGGGACTCTGGGCCGATGGCGTGCACACGCCGTGGAACGGCGACTGGCATCTCAACATCAACCTCCAGATGAACTATTGGCCGGCCGAGATTTGTAATCTCTCCGAGCTCACTGATCCGCTGTTCGCTTTCATCCAATCGCTGCGCGTCCCCGGCGCTAAAACCGCCAAGGCCTACTACAACGCCCGCGGCTGGGTTGCCCATGTGCTCGGCAATCCTTGGGGCTTCACCTCGCCCGGCGAAGGCGCGAATTGGGGCGCGACCACGACCGGCTCGGCCTGGCTCTGTCATCATCTCTGGGAGCACTATCTTTTCACCGGAGACCGCGAGTTCTTGAAGACTGCGTATCCGGTTCTTCGGGAGTCGGCGCAGTTCTATCTCGATATGCTGATCGAGGAACCGAAGAACAAATGGCTCGTCACCGCGCCCTCGAACTCGCCCGAAAACGCTTTCCGTCTTCCAGATGGTCGTCAGGCGCACATCACGCTCGGCGCGACGATGGACATGCAGCTCCTGCGGTTCCTCTTCAGCGCAACGGCCAGTGCCGCGCGCATTCTCGGAGTCGATGCCGAGCTCCAAAAGGAACTCGAAGGCAAGGTCGACCGCCTCGTTCCCACACGTATCGCTAGCGATGGCCGCGTGATGGAGTGGATCGAAGAGTACGCCGAGACCGACCCCAAGCATCGGCACGTATCGCATCTCTGGGGTCTTTATCCCGGCGACGAAATTTCTCCCGCCACAACGCCCGATCTCGCGAAGGCTGCCCGGAAATCGCTCGATGTCCGTGGCGACGGCGGCACGGGTTGGTGCATCGCGCACAAACTCAACCTTTGGGCGCGTCTCGGCGATGGCGACCGTTCGCTCGCGCTCATCCGCTCGTTGCTGAAGCCCGCGGGCAGGGTGGAAGGCATCAATGTCACGGGCGGCGGCACGTATCCGAATCTCTTTGACGCGCATCCGCCGTTCCAGATCGACGGCAACTTCGGCGGCGCCGCCGGCATCGCGGAGATGCTCGTGCAGAGCGTCGGCAGCACAGACGCGGCACGGCCCGCTGAAATTCATCTGTTACCCGCGCTCCCGTCGTCTTGGAAAGACGGCGAAGTTCGGGGTCTGCGCACGCGTGGCGGCTTCGAAGTCGATCTCGCCTGGAAGGACGGAAAACTTTCGGCGGCGGTGATTCGGAGCATTTCCGGAAAGACCGTCATTTTGCACTACAATGGAAAAACCGAGACACGCCAGATAGCGCCGGGCGATGCATTCCTCATCAACTTGAACGGACGGTTCAAATCCACATGACGGGACGATGAATCCAGTCGTGCTCTCGCTGCGTCTTGTCTGAAACTCTTCGCTCTTTGCTTATGATGAAACTACTCCGCTTTCTCAGCGCATCGGTTGTACTGACCGCCATGTCGTTTGCCGCCGAGCCATCTTCTTCTGAACCTCGCGAACGCATCTCCTTCAACAACGGCTGGCGCTTCACCAAGGACGATCCGCTCGCGGTCGGCGAGGCGCTCAACTACGAGCGCATTAAAGAGTGGGTGCTGCCGACGGGTGACGAGCTCCTCAACTACAAGCATCCCGCCCGCCGTGTCCGCCGCCCCGAGGGCAATCCGGCGGGCGATGTCACTTACACGCGTGCGAATTTCGACGACTCGAAATGGCGCTCGCTCGATCTTCCGCACGATTGGGGTATCGAGGGCCCGTTTCAGCAGAACCTCGACGGCGAGACGGGGAAACTCCCGTGGTTCGGTACGGCGTGGTACCGCAAAAAGTTCGAAGTCCCTGCCTCGGACGCAGGCCGCAATGTCTATCTCGAGATCGACGGCGCGATGTCCTACGCGATGGTCTGGCTCAACGGTCAGTTCGTCGGCGGTTGGCCTTATGGTTACTCCTCATGGCGCGTGGATCTTACGCCGTATTTGAAACCCGGCGCGGAGAACGTGATCGCAATCCGTCTCGATAATCCTCGCGAGTCGTCCCGCTGGTATCCCGGCGGCGGCATTTATCGCAATGTCTGGCTGCTCAAGACATCGCCCATTCAGGTCGCGCAGTGGGGCGTCTTTGTCACCACCCCGACGATCACGGAAGAGTCGGCGTCCGTTGATGTGGGCATCACTCTCGACAACAAAACCACTGCGCGTGCCGAGGTTCAGGTCGGCGTGAAACTGTTCGCGGCGGATGCGTACGGGAAACCTGTGGGCGATGCGGTCGTTTCCAGCGAAGCGCGGCAGATTCGTGTCGAGCCGGCGCGTCAGGCGAACATCTCGCACACCGTTTCGGTCACCTCGCCCAAACTCTGGAGCCTCAAGGAGCGCAACCGCTACGTCGCCGAGACAACCGTTTCGCACGACGGCAAAGTCGTTGATCACGTGCTCACGCCTTTCGGTATTCGCAGCATCGAGCACACAGCGGACAACGGTTTCCTCCTCAACGGCGAACGCGTGCATCTCTACGGCGTTTGCAATCACCACGATCTCGGCGCGCTCGGTGCGGCCATCAACACACGCGCGCTTGAGCGCCAGTTGGAAATTCTTCGCGAGATGGGCGGCAACGCCATTCGCACCTCTCACAATCCACCCGCGCCCGAGCTGCTCGAACTCTGTGATCGCATGGGTTTCCTTGTGATGGACGAGCCGTTCGACTGCTGGGCGATGGGCAAGAAGCGCGACGACTACGGCCGCGTTTTCCACGACTGGCACGAGAAGGATCTGCGCGCGATGATGCGCCGCGATCGCAATCACCCGAGCGTGATCCAGTGGAGCATCGGCAACGAAGTGCGCGAGCAGTTCGAACCCGACGGTTGGAAACTCGCCGCGCATCTCGCCGCGATTGTTCGCGAAGAAGATAGCTCCCGGCCAGTCGTCGGTGGTTTCAATAACATCCAATCCGGCTTCAACGGCTTCCAGCGCGTGGTCGATGTTGTCGGCTATAACTACAAGCCGAGCGAGTACGCGCCGCTGCGCAAACGTCATCCGCATGTGATGCAGATGGGCGCGGAAACGGCGTCCACGCTCAGCACACGCGGCGAGTATTTCTTCCCAGTCTCCGACGACAAACTGGAAGGCCGCTCGGATT
>CAMLSH010000068.1 GCA_946482625.1 uncultured Opitutaceae bacterium | reverse complement strand
CCTCAAATATCAATCACATCGCCCTTCCCCGGCGGCACCGTCTTCTCCGGCGGCTTCACCTGCGGACGCGGCTGCCCGCCAAATCCACCAAACCCCCGCCCGCCCGCGCCACCGCCGCCAATCCCGCCACCCGGCGGACGCGGCCCCTGTTTTTTCCCGAGCAGCATGTCCGCCACTATGCTCGTAAGGCTCACGATGATCGCCCCGCCGATCGCCGACCAAAAACCATCCACATAAAATCCGCTCACGAGTTTTCCCACCAACGAGAACAACAAGGCATTGATCAGCACGATGCCGAACCCCAGCGTCATCACGATGAACGGCATCGCGAACAACAGCAGCAGCGGCTTCAGGATCGCATTAAAAAAGCTCAGCAGCAGCACGACCACGACGAGCGTCTCGCGGCTGTCGCAATGAATCCCATTGATGACCTTGGTCGCGATGGTCACGCCGACCGCCAGCACGCACCAACGCAGCAAGAGTTGCACAAACGGATGATTCATCGGAGCCGCCCACTTTTCGCCGGCGCATGTCTCGCGCAATGAAAATTCTCGTCATCCAGGACCGCCTTCGCAGCGGCGGCACGGAGCGCCAGTCCATCCTGCTCACGCGCGCCTTTCTCGCCGCGGGCCACGACACAAAACTCCTCACCTTCCGCCCCGGCGGCGCCCTCGCCCCGACCGCCGCCGACCTGCCGCGCATCGTGCTCCAACCTTTCGATACACACCTCGACTGGTTCGCGCCCGGCCTCTTCAAAAAAGTCATCCAGTTCGCCCCCGACATCATCCTCTGCATGGGCCGCATGGCCAACTGCAACGCCGGCTCCCTGCAAAACCTCGTGCAGGCAAAACTCCCCCGCAGCGCCATCGTCTGCACCATGCGCACCGGCAAACGCCTGCCCATGCTCTTCGTCCATTCGCTCCACCGCGTCCGCCACGTCATCGCCAACAGCCACGTCTCTGCAAAAATCCTCGCCGAAAACTACGCCGTTCCCGCGGAGAAAATCACCGTCATCCACAACTCCCTCGTCTTCGCCCCCGATGTAGGCGGGGTGCCCTCACCCCGCGCTTTGACTGACCGCGCCCAACTCCGCGCCCGCTTCTACGCCACCGAAAAAACCCTCATCCTCCTCTGCGTCGCGATGTTTCGCCCCGAGAAAAACCAACGCGAACTCATCGAACTCGCCGCCCAACTCCCGCGCGACGCCGACTGGCAGCTCTGGCTGGGTGGCGAAGGCGTCGCCCGCGCCGAATGCGAAGCACTCGTCGCCACCAAAAAATTAGGCGACCGCGTCAAGTTCACCGGCTTCCAAGCCGATCCCCGCCCGCTTTACCACGCCGCCGACCTTGCCGTGCTCACTTCGAAGAGCGAATCGCTATCCAACTTCCTCGTCGAAGCCCACGCCCACGGCCTGCCCTCGGTCGCGTATCAAGTCAGTGGAGTCGCCGAGTGCGGCGGCACCGTCGTCGCCCCCGGCGACCAGCCCGCGTTCCTCGCCGCGCTCACACCGCTCATCACCGACGCCACCGCCCGCGCCGCCGAATCCACCCGCGTCCGCGCCTACGCCACCGCGCATTTCGCCCCCGAGCGTCAAGCCTCCGCCCACCTCGACCTCTTCGCCCGCCTGTTAAGAGAGATGCCGTGAGACGAAATCGACCAGCGGACGGAACACGCCGAAAGCGTACCGGAGTCCTTGGCCGGTGGCCGCAACCCAAAGACTGGCTATAGCGCACAACGCACGCAGCGTTCGTCGCGCCGCAGCGACCACCGCACCAAACTCGCGGCAGCGTCCAAGCATAGCTTTGCTATAGCTGAACCGCGAATCCGCGTTCGTTCCCGCCTCAGCTCAAATCGCGGATGCTCCCAAACTCCGGATCGAACAACCGCCGGTAAGTCCGCACGATCGTTCCATCCGTCAGCCCGGCCAGCCAGTCGCAGATACGACGCGCTTTTCCGTCCTGCGTGGCTTCCGCCTCAATCAATTTTCCCACGCGTGGCGGCAGGATGTTGATCACGCGTTCGCCGCGCTCGACATAGTTTTCCCACGCCGCCGCCCACAGGCTCAGCAACACGCGCCGCGCCTTGTGCTCGATCTGTTGCAGCTGCGGACTCTCGAAGATGATGTCGTTCGCCATCGTCTTGAAAAACTTCGCCTCACGCTCCGCCTCCGGTGCGATGACGAGCTCGAAGCGGTAGCGATTCGTCTTCGCCGACATGAAATTCTCCCGCTCACGCAACCGGCACGCGCCGATGAACGCACCGATCTTTCCGGCAAACGTCGATTCCAGCCGGTCCCCGCGAATCGCCCCGATCAACGCCTCCAGGTGTTGCTGCCGCTCGGCATCGATTCCCTCGGCCGCCGCCCAGCTTTCGATCCGCTCGATCGTCAGAAAACCCGCCTTCACGCCATCGACGATGTCGTTGAGCGAATATGCCGCATCGTCCGCCCAATCCATGATCTGGCACTCGACGGATTTGAATTTATTGAACGCCTTCCCTTCGTGCAGCGCCGCCGGAATCTCCGCGCCGTCGAAAACGAACTCCCGATAACGCACCTGCGGATCGTAGAGAAAATGTTTCTCCGGCGTCGTCGTGTACTCGCGATAGAGCTTCTTGTATTTCAGCACGCCATCGAGGAGCGCCCGCGTCGGCTGCATGCCGCGCACCGCCGTTTCGTTCTGATAAATCGTCTCCGTCAGCAGGTGCAGCGTCTGCGCGTTCCCCTCGAAACCGCCGTGCGCTTTCATGAGCTCCTGCAGCGTCCGCTCGCCCGAATGCCCGAACGGCGGATGCCCCAGATCGTGCGCGAGGCAGATTCCCTCCACGAGTTCGCCATCGATAAAAAAATCCTCCGACAACGGCCCGCCTCGCGAACGCAGAAAGTGACAGATCGACCGCCCGATCTGCGCCACCTCCATCGAATGCGTCAGCCGCGTGCGGTAGAAATCGTATTCGCCCGACAAGAACACCTGCGTCTTCGACTGCAATTTTCTGAACGCATGCGAGTGGATCAACCGGTCGCGATCCACTTGAAACGCGCTGCGGTAATCGGCCTTGCGCGCGCCATCCAGCGTCTGCGTGTCGAAGTCAGAGTAGAATCGGTTCGCCATTATCGTCATGAAATTGTGAAGCGGCAGCATGGGGTGAATCCCCTGCTTGCCAATCTTGCTTCTCCTTAGTGCACAAAGGCACTCCGTACTCGCAACATGGCCGTCCGCCCAACTGAATCGACACCCGATTGAAGACCTCCAGCTCTCCGGTTTTTTCCCGCTACATCTACGAGATCATCGCCGCCGCTTGGGAGCGGGATCAAAATCTGCCCTCGCGCCGGCGGATCGTCCAGCATACCGCGCCCGACGTGGACACGCTCGTAGATTACATCGACGTGTCCTTTCGGGCCAGTTTCCAAAAGGAGGAAAACGTCCCCATCCGGTTTTCCATCATGGCGTCCAGCCCTGCGGACGCCAAACCCGACGACCCCGTATTTTCGTTCGCCACCCCCTTGGAGTTTTCCGAGCAAAACCTGCGCAAATCCGCGTCCGCTTTCGACAATCGCGTCAGCACACTCTTCGTCGCGCAACTCTCTCCAGACGCCCCTCACCGGATCTGGGGCTTCGGCTATTTCGGCAGCACCGAGGAAGAGATTCGCTCGCTGCCCATCGGCACCGGCTATGAACGTCTCTGGCCCGACCGCCTCCGCATCCGGGTGGACGCTCCCGGCGTCCTGGCGATCGCGCGGGGCAACACCAGCATCGGCCTGCTCAACGCCGGCCAGTTCATCCCCGCAAAACCCACCCCGCTGAGCTCTCGCGCCATGGGCCGTTACCTCCTCGCCGCGATCCAGCAAGATCCGGGCATGCAGCTCCAAGGCTACTGGTACTACTTCCGCGACGCGCTTGAGCACCTCATCCTCCACGCCAGCCGGACAAGCCAGGGCACAACCATCATCCTGGTGCCTCACACCAGCCGCGACGTGCTCGACGGCTGCTTCCGCGGCGGCCACCGGCCCGTCGGATCGTTTCGCATCGGCGAATTGATCGGTAAACGCCTCGCGCCGGAAAACGCCGAGAACATGCTCTACAACGTCGCTCTCGATAAGCTCATCGCCGAGCGGCTCAACGCCATTGCCCAGCTCGCCGGCATCGACGGCGCGCTCATCATCGACACCACCTTCGAGGTGCTCGCTTTCGGCGCAAAACTCACCGCGCCCGCCTGGCATCTCCCGGTGTTCACCGGGCCCGATGGCCTGGGTACCCACACCTCCCAGTTCGATCTCCAGCGCCACGGCACCCGCCACCAATCCGCCGCCGCACTCGTCGGCTATTGCGCCCGAGCGATCGCGTTTGTGATCTCCGCCGACGGTCCCATCCGCAGCTTTACTCAGGGCGACGATGGGCAACTCTACTGCTGGCCCGATTTCCGCACCTCCACGACACTCTCCGCCTAGAATGGCTATTCGTCCCGACCACCGCCGCCCTGCAGCCGCGCGTGTCCCGCTCCTGTTCGCGGGCGTCGTCTTCGTCGGCCTGCTGCTCAACATCCTCTCCGCGCAATCCACCAACAGTCTCATCGGCGCGAAGGACTTGTTGAAGTTAAAGCAGCTCGGTTCGCCCGCGCTTTCTCCCGACGGCAGCCACGTCGTTTACACCGTCCGTAGCATCGACGAAAAAGACGATCAGCCGGGCCAATACACCTATCGCACGCATCTCTGGATGGTGCCGCTCGACGGCATCGGCGGAGCGCGCCAGCTCACCCGCGGCGAAGGCAGCGCGGCCTACGCGGTGTGGCATCCGCGCGGCGACCGCATCGCATTTGTGCGCAGCGAAAAAAACGTCCCGCAGATCTGGGTGCTTCCCATCGCGCCGGGCGGCGAGGCCTTCAAGGTCACCCAACTCCCCACCGGCGCCACGCACCCACGCTGGTCCCCCGATGGCACACAGCTGCTTTTTTCCTCGGCCGTCTCCTTGAACTCCGTGCGCCGTGAACTCGCCCGCCAGCCCGCCGGCCAGCCATTGCCCGAATGGCCGGCAGAACGTCCCGGTCGCCAGACCGCGGATACCGCGCCGACCGCGCCCGAAGAAAAACCTACGCCGCTCAACGGCAGTCGCGAAGCCGAGCGCCGCTGGCTCACCCGCCACGAAGAAGACGGCAACCCGCGCGTACTCACCCGCCTCGAATTCATCGGCGACCGCGACTTGGAACCGCAGGAAGCGTTTATCCATCTCTACGTTTCCACCGCGGAAGAGGACGCGCCCGCGCGGCTGCTCACCCCCGGCTTCGTGAGCGCCGACGGGGCCGGCTGGGCCGACGCTCCCGGCGGCCCGCGCATCGTGTTTAGCGCCGAATCGCCCGGCGCCGTTCACCCCGATCGCGTCCTCGAACGCGCACTCTGGAGCGTGGGCCTGGACGGCGCTCCGCCACGCCTGCTCCTGCACACGCCCAACTTCACCTACACGCGTCCCACGGCGTCGCCCGACGGCCGCACCATCGCCTTCCTCGCCGAAGATCTCTCTCTCGATTCCTATGGGCAAACCCAGCTCGGCCTCATCCCGGTCGATGGCGGCCCCCCGAAAATCATCACTGCGCGTTTCGACCGCAGCGTCGCCCGTCCGCAGTGGTCGTTCGACGGGAAATTCATTTTCTTCACCGCCCCGGCCAACGGTGGCCATCTGCTTTTCCGCGTCGCCATCGACGGCGTCACCGAACCGGAACGCCTCACCGGTCTGGCCGCAGGCGTGCGCGCTTACGACCTCGGCGCAGATTTCGCCGTGGCCGTGCTCATGCAGGCCAGCAATCCCTACGAACTGTACCGCGTCGATCTCCCCAACAAATCCTTCCGCCTGCTCACCTCGCACAACAGCAGCTGGCTCCAAGACAAAGCCATCTCGCTCCCGCAGCGGCGCCAGTTCGACACGACCGATGGCCTTAAAATCGACTCGTGGCTCATCAAGCCAGCCTACATGGAGCCGGGAAAAAAATATCCATTGCTCGTCGCGATCCACGGCGGCCCGCAGGCGATGTGGGGGCCGGGCGATTCCTCGATGTGGCACGAGTTCCAGTTCTTCGCCGCGCGCGGCTATGGCATCCTGTATTGCAACCCGCGCGGCTCCGGCGGCTACGGTTATCACTTCCAGCGCGAAAGCTTCCAAAACTGGGGCCCGGGCCCGGCCTCCGACGTTCTCGCCGCAACCGACCTCGCCTGCAAAGAACCGTGGGTGGACAAAGACCGCCTCGTGCTTTCGGGGGGCAGCTACGGCGGCTATCTCGTCGCCTGGATCGTCGGCCACGACAAACGTTTCAAGGCCGCCATCGCCCAACGCGGCATCTACGATCTGGCGACTTTTTTTGGCGAAGGCAGCGCTTGGCGCCTCGTGCCGTATCATTTCGGCGGTTACCCGTGGCAGCCCTCGATCCGCCGTCTGCTCGACGCCCAATCCCCGCTCTCCCACGCGGAAAACATCTACACTCCGCTCCTGATCAAACACAGCGATCACGACCGCCGCACCGGCACCGCTCAGAGCGAAATGCTTTTTCGCGCGCTCAAGGTGCTCAACCGGCCGGTGGAGTACATCCGCTATCCGCAGGCCACCCACGATCTCAGCCGCGCCGGAGATCCCGCGCAGCGGATCGACCGACTCCTCCGCTTCGACGAATTCTACCGCCGCTTCATCGGCGAGTAGCCGCGGGCCGCTCCAAGGTAGGGCGCGTTGTCCCCCACGCACCGGTTGAGCTCACGCCAACACCAGCCCCGCGCTCAACAACACCGCATACAGCGCGAGTAGTTTCCCCGTGTCGCCCAGCAGCGCGATCAACTCCGGCGGCGTCTTCGATTCCGCGAGCCGCCGCACGTGGCGGATGGCGAGTGGCGTCACCGCCAAAGGCAGCAACACCCAAAGCGTGTAGCCGCGCATCGCCAGATACGCCGGGATCGCGAATGCCACGACAAGAGATAGGCCAAACTGTACCCGCGCGAAGCGTCGGCCAAATCGCACCACCAACGTTCGCTTGCCCGCCTTCGCATCGG
Source organism: uncultured Opitutaceae bacterium (assembly GCA_946482625.1). Next base: position 4,620 of record CAMLSH010000068.1, on the reverse strand, counting down.
TCTCCACGTCGCGATAGTTGTTCACGACAAGGATGTTTGCCGCCAGCAGACCGATCGCGCCGGAAGCAAGAAACACCTCCGGGGTCACCGAGCCCGCTTGGACGAAGTAAGTCGCGCACACCGCGACCAGACCAAAAAAGATAAAAACGAAAAGGTCTCCCAGCCCGTTGTACCCCAGCGGATACGGCCCGCCAGTGTAGGCCACGCCACAAACGATGCTCGCCACCCCGATCGCTAGCAACGGCCAGCCGCCGTAGTTGAGCAGGCTCAAGCCCACGAGAAACGCCGCCACAAACACACCCGTCATCGCCGCCTTCATCGCAATCGGCTGAACCAGTCCCGAGGCGACCGCGCGGCGCGGGCCCACCCGCTCGGCAGTGTCCGCGCCTTTGATAAAATCGTAGTAGTCGTTCGCGAAATTAGTGCCGATCTGGATGAGCAGCGCAAAACCGAGACATGCCAGCGCAGCCTGCCAGACAAACGCGCCGTCTCTCCACGCAAACGCCGATCCCACCAGCACCGGGGCAACCGCGGCGGGCAGCGTTCGGGGCCGCGTGGCGGCAAGCCAGATTTTTAGCGGCGAAGGTACGTCACTCATTCAGCGGGCGAGCCGAAGCCAGTTTGCGCGGTTTGGCAATCTGCCGGTGGACAGACGCACATCCCGGACGACGCACGCTGCCAATCGATCGCGCACTGGCGCCGCCGCTCCGCGTTATCGAACCAGCCCGTTCCAGCCGCACGTCGGGTTGAACGCACACGAAAAAACCCGGGCTGCGTCGCCCGGGTTTTTCTAAACGGCATCTGCATGCCGCGTATTCAATCTTTAGACGCAGCTCACTCCTCCTGCTGCAAGGAGGCGACCACCGAGAAATCCTCGAGGGTCGAGGTGTCGCCTTTCACCTGAGATCCGGCAGCGATGTCTTTGAGGATGCGGCGCATGATTTTTCCACTGCGCGTTTTCGGCAGACTGGCGGCAAAACGCACCTGATCCGGTTTCGCGAGCGAACCGATCTCTTTGCCCACATGGGTGCGTAGCTCTTCCTTGAGGATGTCGCTCGCCTCGTGCCCGGTCTTGAGCGTGACAAACACCACCAGCGCCTGGCCCTTGAGATCGTCGGGTTTGCCGACCGCAGCGGCCTCGGCCACTGCCGGATGCGACACCAGCGCGCTCTCGATCTCGGCCGTGCCAATGCGGTGCCCGGAGACGTTGAGCACGTCGTCGATGCGGCCGACGATCCAGAAATACCCGTCTTTATCCTGACGGGCGCCGTCTCCGGTGAAGTAGATTCCGGGAAACTCGCTAAAGTACGCCTGCTTGTAACGCGCATCGTCGCCCCAAAGCGTGCGCAGCATCGACGGCCACGGCTTCGTGATGACGAGTTTGCCGCCCGAATTGCGTGGGACTTCCTTCCCGTGATCGTCGACGACCTTCGGCGCGATGCCGAAGAACGGCAGCGTCGCCGAGCCCGGCTTGAGCGGTGTTGCGCCCGGCATCGGCGTGATCGTGATCGCACCGGTTTCGGTCTGCCACCACGTGTCCACAATGGGGCAACGTTTTTTGCCGATCATCGTGTGATACCACATCCACGCCTCTGGATTGATCGGTTCGCCGACCGATCCCAGCAGGCGCAGCGAGTCGAGGCGGTGACGCAGCACATAGTTATCACCCCAGCGCATGAACGCGCGGATCGCGGTCGGCGCGGTGTAGAGAATCGTCAACCCGTGACGGTCGATCATCCGCCAGAAACGATCCGGCTCCGGCTGGTTCGGCGCGCCTTCGTAGATGAAGACCGTCGCTCCATTGCTGAGCAAACCGTAGACGACGTAGCTGTGTCCGGTGATCCAGCCGATGTCTGCCGAGCAGAAATAGCGGTCGGTTTCCTTGAGGTCGAAAACGTAGTGGGAACTCAACTTCGCGCCGAGCAGATAGCCCGCGCTGGTGTGCAGCACGCCCTTCGGTTTTCCCGTGCTGCCGCTGGTGTAGAGAATGAACAGCGGGTGTTCGGAATCGAACGCCTTCGCCTTGTGCTGATTCGGAGCGCCCTCCCACGCATCGTGCCACCACACATCGCGGCCGTCCTTCATCGCGATGGGATTTCCACAGCGTTTCAACACGAGCACGGATTGCACGCTGGGAGCACCCTCGAGCGCCTTGTCGACGTTGGGTTTGAGCTCGATGACCTTGCCGCGACGCCAGCCGCCGTCGGCGGTGACGACCAGCTTCGCCTTGCAGTCGTTGATGCGATCCTTGAGCGCCTCGGGACTAAAGCCGCCGAAGACCACCGTGTGAATCGCACCGACGCGCGCGCACGCCAGCATCGTGATCATCGCCTCGGGCACCATCGGCATGTAAATTGCCACGCGGTCGCCAGCGACCAGCCCCATATTTTCGAAAACGTGGGCCAGACGGCACACGTGAAAATGGAGCTGTTTGTACGTCATCGTACGCACATCGCCCGGCTCGCCCTCGAAAATGATCGCAGCCTTATTCTCGCGTGCGGTGCCGAGATGGCGGTCGAGGCAATTCTCGGAAACGTTCAGTTTGCCGCCGACAAACCATTTGGTGTCGGGCATCGCGCCTTTGAAGACCGTCTTAAACGGTTTGCGCCAGACGAGTTGCTCCTCGGCCTGGCGTTTCCAGAACTTTTCTGGGCTATTGACAGACTCGGCATAGAGCCTTTTGTAGGCCGCCAGACTTCCAAGGTTCGCTTGGCGTTGAAACTCGGCCGAAGGCCTGAAAACCCGACTTTCTCGGGAGACTGAGGTAATCGATTGGTCTGTCACGTGAGTGGCTGATTTTTGGGTTAGGAGCAGATCGCTCGTGTAAAGCGCGGCTCTTATCCCGACCAGAGTTTTTAGCGTCAAGCCCGGGAAATCCTCTGCTTAACTTTTCGTCTGTATTATTCATGGAAAATAACTCCAACCCCGCGCCGGCGGCAGCCACTGCTGCACCTGCTCTTCAAACAACTTCTCCCGCTCCGGCCGCCCCCGCCGTGGCGGATAACACGATTCGCGTCGAAGGTGTGCTCGACATCGACCTCCAGAAAGGCGGCAACGGCCAGCTTCTCGATCGCACCAAATTCGGCAAACGCCGCCCGTCCGACGTCTTCGTGCCCAAGGAACTGATACGGCGCTTTAAACTCCGCCAAGGCAACCTCGTCTCCGGCACCGCCTACCCGGCCGAAGGCAAGTTTCCCAACCCGAAGATGAAGTTCATCGAGAAGGTCGACGGCCTCGATATCGAGGAGCGCCGCCACAAACTCGACTTTAACGCCCTCACCACCGTCTCCCCCGACAAGCACCTGAAAGTGGAGCTCAAGGACGGCCGCATGACCACCCGCGCCGTCGATCTTTTCTGCCCCATCGGCAAAGGCACCCGCGGCCTCATCGTCGCCCCGCCGCGCACCGGCAAAACCACCCTCCTTCGCGATATGGCGCTGGGCGTTTTGGAAAATAACCCCGAGTGCCACGTCATGATTCTCCTCGTGGACGAGCGCCCCGAAGAGGTCACCGATTTCAAACGCAGCGTTCCCTGCGAAATCTGGGCTTCCTCCAACGACGAACAGCTCGAAAGCCACATCCGCATCGCCGATCTCTGCATCGAGCGCGCCAAACGCCTCGCCGAGACCGGCGTCCACGTCGTCCTCTTCGTCGACTCGATCACCCGTCTCGCCCGCGCGCACAACTCCTCGCGCAACTCCGGCCGTACCGGCTCCGGCGGTCTCGATGTCCGCGCCTTGGAGAAACCCCGCCAGCTCTTCGCCGCCGCCCGCAACACCGAGGAAGCCGGCTCGCTCACCATCATCGCCTCCGTGCTCGTCGAAACCGGCAGCCGCATGGACGACGTCATCTTCCAGGAGTTCAAGGGCACCGGTAACATGGAGCTCGTCCTCGACCGCAAATGCGCCGAGATGCGCCTCTGGCCCGCCATCAACATCGCCTCCTCCGGCACGCGTAAGGAAGAACTCCTCATCGACCCGAAGAAGCTCGAAGGCATCCACTTTTTCCGTCGCGCCCTCGTCCAGCAAAAGATCGAAGAAGCCACCGAGACGATGATCACGCGCCTCTCCAAGACGAAGACCAACGAGGAGTTCTTGAAACTGATCGCCCGCTAAACGGGTTCTTTTTCAAAACCGCCTGCTAGTAATTCCCTCTTGCGCCGCTCTCGCAAACTCTGAACAAATCTCCCCTTCCCGCCGCGCGCATCACGCGTCGGTGCACCGCCAGCCGCAGCCCGTAACCACACTACATGCACAGTTTCTCCGAGCAATGTCTCGACATGGCCCGCTCTATTTTGGGCCACAACCTAGACGCGATCCAGCCCGACGGCACCATTCTCCCCGCTCCCGGCGAACAACCTCGCCCCGATGAGCCCGGCCACATCGCTTACGCCCTTGGCGAATACTACCGCGGCACCGGTGAAACCACCCTCAAGGGTTTCGATATCATCGACCTCGCGGCCCGCTGCATCACCGCCCAGATGTTCACCGAGCCCGCCGCTGAAAACGGCCTCGCGTACGCATCGCTCGCCCTCCTTTGCTTCGGCCCCTCCAAAGAGCGCAACCCCGTCTGGGAACGCCTCGTCGAAGAAACCCGCCAGCGCATCGACAAACAGCTCCT
>CAMLSH010000067.1 GCA_946482625.1 uncultured Opitutaceae bacterium | reverse complement strand
GCCCGCGCCCACTACGCCGCCCGCGGCTGGGTCCTCCACCACAACACCGATCTCTGGCGCGGCACCGCCCCGATCAACGCCTCCAACCACGGCATCTGGCCCGTCGGCGGCGCCTGGCTCACCCAGCACCTCTGGGAGCGGTATCAGTTCTCCAGCGACAAAGACTTCCTCGCCAAACGCGCCTACCCGATCCTCAAGGAAGCCGCCCTCTTCTTCACCGATCACCTCGTGAAGGATGAAAAAACCGGCTGGCTCATCAGCGGTCCCTCCAACTCCCCTGAACACGGCGGCCTCGTCATGGGCCCAACGATGGACCACCAGATCATCCGCGAACTCTTCGCCAACACCGCCGCCGCCGCCAAGATCCTCGGCGTCGACGCCGACTTCGCCGCCCAGCTCACCGCGATGCGCGCTCAGATCGCACCCAACCAGATCGGCAAACACGGCCAGCTCCAGGAATGGCTGGAAGATAAGGATGACCCCAAGAGCAACCACCGCCACGTCTCTCATCTCTGGGGCGTCTTCCCCGGCAGCGAAATCACGCCGCAAACTCCCGAGCTCTTCAAAGCCGCCCAGCAATCCCTCCGCTTCCGCGGCGACGATGGCACCGGCTGGTCCCTCGGCTGGAAAATCGCCTTCTGGGCCCGCTTCCTCGACGGCGACCACGCACTGAAGATGATCCACCAGCAACTCCGTTTCGTTCCCGCTGTCGGCTCCGATAAAATGTCCGAAAGTGGCGGCGGCACGTATCCAAACCTCTTCGACGCCCATCCGCCTTTCCAGATCGACGGCAACTTCGCCGCCACCGCCGGCGTCTGCGAGATGCTCCTCCAAAGCCACCTCGGCGAAATCCATCTCCTCCCCGCACTGCCCTCCGCGTGGAAAGACGGCTCCGTCTCCGGCCTCCGCGCCCGCGGCGGCTTCGAGCTCAGCCTTACGTGGAAAGACGGCAAACTCGCCTCCGCCGAAATCCGCTCGACGCTCGGCAACCCGCTGCGCATCCGCACCGGCGAAAAATCGACCGAACTCAAACTAGCGGCCGGCGAAACCCTTCGCCTCGACGCCAGCCTCCGTCCCGTGAAATGACGCGTCTCCTCGGCATCGCCATCACGCTCGCTGCGGTCATCTCGTCCGCCATCGCCTCCGATGGAGGCGCGACGCCCCCGTCGCGCGTTTCTGCGAAGGCCGCGATCCCTCAAGGCAACGCCATCGTCGCCGCCGACGGCTCCGCCGAATTCAAAACCGTCCAGGCCGCCATCAACGCCGCGCCGCAAACCACCTCGCGCGACCAGCCGTGGACCATCCTCATCAAGCCCGGCACCTACCGAGAACTCGTCTACATCCAGCGCGAGAAACGCCACATCCGCCTCGTCGGCGAGGACGCCACCACGACGGTCATCACCCACAACCTCAACGCCTCCGCCATCGGCCCCGACGGCAAGGAAATCGGCACCTTCCGCACGCCCACCGTGCAGATCGATGCCGACGACTTCACCGTCGAAAACCTCACCCTCGAAAACACCGCCGGCGCCACCGGTCAGGCCCTCGCCGTGCGCGTCGATGGCGACCGCGTCACCTTTCGCAACTGCCGCTTCCTCGGCTGGCAGGACACGATCTTCATCAACCGCGGCCGTCAGTATTTCGAAAACTGTTACATCGCCGGTGCCACCGACTTCATCTTCGGCGGCGCGACCGCGTGGTTCGAGTCCTGCGAGATCCACATCGCGGGCAAGGGCTACATCACCGCCGCTTCCACACCGCCCGACGCCGCCTATGGTTTCGTTTTCAACCGCTGCCGCATCACCACCGCGAAGCCCGGTGTGAAAACCTTCCTCGGCCGCCCGTGGCGCCCGCACGCCGCCACGATTTTCCTCTGCACAGAGATGGACGCCGCCGTGCGTCCTGAGGGCTGGCACAACTGGGGTAAACCGGAGCGCGAACAAACGGTCCGCTACGCCGAGTACGCCAGCATCGGTGAAGGCGCCTCCGCCACCGGCCGCGTCGCTTGGGCCACGACGTTCACCGATTCACAAGCCGCCGGCATCACCGTCGAAAACGTCCTCGGTGGTGCCGACCGCTGGCAGCCCGCGCCCGCCCGCTGAGGCACTTCTTTCCAGCCATTTTATCATGATCGACCTGACGACTCCGCGCGGACACGAGGCCTCGCATAATCCGGCTTTATCTGCGGGCGCCTCCGCACCTTGGACCGCCGATCGGGGAGACGGTACCTATCGCAATCCGGTCCTCTTTGCCGACTACTCCGATCCCGACGTCGTCCGCGTCGGCGACGACTATTGGATGACGTCCTCCAGCTTCTGCCACGCCCCGGGCCTGCCGATTCTACACTCCCGCGATCTGGTCAACTGGACCCTCGTCAATCACGCGCTCCCGCACCTCGTCCCTGCCGATCACTTCAGCACCCCACGCCACGGCGAAGGAGTATGGGCACCTTCGATACGCCATCACGCCGGTAAATTCTGGATCTTTTATCCCGATCCCGACTTCGGCCTCTACGTCATCACCGCCACCGATCCGCGCGGCCAGTGGTCCGAGCCGTCGCTCATCAAAGGCGGCAAAGGCCTCATCGACCCCTGCCCGCTCTGGGATGACGACGGCGCCGCCTACCTCGTGCACGGTTGGGCCAAAAGCCGCGCCGGCGTCTGCAACCGCCTCACCGTCCACCACATCGATCCCGCCACCGCGCGTATCCTCGATGCGGGCACGGTCGTCATCGACGGCGACCGGATGCCCGGCTGGAAAACCATCGAGGGCCCCAAGTTCTACAAACGAAACGGCTGGTACTTCATCTTCGCCCCCGCCGGTGGCGTCGCCGAGGGCTATCAAGCCGTCTTCCGTTCACGCGACGTCTTCGGCCCCTATGAAAGCCACATCGCCCTCGCCCAAGGCTCCTCCCCCGTCAACGGCCCGCACCAAGGCGCCTGGGTCGACACGCCCGCCGGCGAGCACTGGTTCTTCCATTTCCAAGAACTCCCCGCCTACGGCCGCGTCGTCCACCTGCAGCCCATGAGCTGGCGCGACGACGACTGGCCCGCCATGGGCGTTAACCGCGACGCCTCCGGCAAAGGCGAGCCCGCGCTCATCCACGCCAAACCCGCGCTGCCGCCCCAGCCCGTCGCCACACCCGCCACCTCCGACGATTTCGGCGCGCCCACGCTCGGGCACCAATGGCAATGGCAGGGCACACCGCAACAGCACTGGCATTCGCTCTCCGCCCGCCCCGGCTCGCTCCGCCTCAGCTGTATCCCCTTTTCGGGCACACACTGGAACTCCGCGCATCTGCTGATGCAGAAATTCCCCGCCCCCGCATTCACCGCGACCACGACGCTCGCCTTCTCGCCCGCACACGAAGGCGACACCGCCGGCCTCATCGTCTTCGGCTACGATTACTCCTGGCTCGGCCTGAGACAAACCGCGAGCGGCCCAACGCTCGTCCTCGTGACGTGCCTCAACGCCCGCGATCGCTCCGCCGAGGCAGACGCCGCCGCCATCGCGCTCACGGGGAACTCCTCCTTCACGCCCGCCCACAGCGTTCGCCTCCGGGTCTGCGTGGAGCCCGGCGCGATCTGCCACTTTAGTTACAGTCTTGATGGGGAAAACTTTCTCGCTGTCGGCGAGCCCTTCCGCGCCAGCTCCAGCAAATGGGTTGGCGCAAAGACAGGCCTCTTCGCTGCATCCGCCGCATCCCCGGGCGGCTTCGCTGATTTCTCCGCGTTCCTGATCAGCAGCGCCTGACACAGTCGCAGTAGCGTCTTGTCGTTAAAATTGATGACAAGACGGACAGCGCCGACCCCGCTAAGGTGAGTTGACCTTTGACCACCCGAACCCAGCTTAACACCCAGCGATCCGGAAGCTTTCCCCATCCCCACATCGGGATTTTCTCCGACAACCGGTTCGTTGCGCAACGATGCGCGCATCGTTGTTTTTGATAGCGCCTGTTCCCCGGTCAAAAACTCGCAGCCCCGTTCCCCTTCCCCATCGAGCGCCGCCCCTCAAGGGTCCGCTCCGTCTTTGCATCGCCCACACCCCTGTCCGCGGCCGTCGCCCCGGACTTTCGCGTCTCCTTTCCCTATGACACCAACCAAGAACACCCCCCTGCGTCGTCTTCTCGCGGCCCACCTCGCCGCGATGATCGCGACGTCCGCATGGGCGCAAGTAGCGCCCGCTCCCAGCGCCGTTCCCGCCCAGCCTCCCGCGCCGGAAAAAAAGATCCCCGTCGAAACAAAAAAAACCGACGATATCGCCCCAACCGGCGAGGAGGAGACTATCATGCTCTCCCCCTTCGAAGTCGTGAGCGATACCCGCGGTTACTACTCCGCCAACACGATGTCCGGCACGCGCCTCAACTCGAAGATCGAGGACCTCGGCCAATCCATCACGGTCATGACCAAGGAGCAGATGACCGACTTTGCCATGATCGATATCAACGACGTGTTCGACTACATGGCGGGCACCGAAGGCACGAACAGCTATTCCAATTTTGAAACCGACCGCACAGGCGCCGTGGTCGACAATGTCAGCCTCAATCCCAACAACGCCAACCGCGTCCGCGGCATCGGCTCGGCCAACATTGCCTTCGGTAACATCGGCATGACCGGTCGCGTCCCGGTCGATCCGCTCTGGATGGACGGCCTCGAACTGAGCCGCGGCCCCAACGCTAACATCTTCGGCCTCGGCAACGCTTCCGGCACGGTGAACCAAGTCCCCGCCACCGCGAATCTCTCCCGCGATTTCACCCGCGTCGAAATGCGTGCAGACAGCTACGAAGGCTGGCGCGGCTCGCTCGATGTGAACCGCGTGCTGATCAAGAACAAGCTGTCGGTCCGCGCGAGCTACGCCTACCAGCACACGGGCTTCATCCGCAAACCCGCCGAGGAAGACGCCAAACGCCTCAGCTTCCAAGTCAAAGCCCAGCCCTTTAAGAACACCACGATCTCCGCCTCCTACTACGGCTACAAAAACACCGCCGTGCGGCCCAACTACACGACCCCGCGCGACTATTACACGGATTGGGTCGAAGCCGGGAAACCCAGCTGGAATCCGACCACAGGCTACGTCACGCTCAACGGCCAGCAACTCGGGGCTGGCAACGCTCCGAGCACCGGAAACAACCCGTACACAACGGCCCCCTCGTATTTCACCGGCGGTGCAGAAAGCCGTTCGCCCTTCCTGATCGGCGCTCCTGGCGAACCCATCTATTGGCTCAGACCCACCTATACCGCGGCTGGTTCGTTGGACCCGTACGCAAATACATCCCTCGCCACAACACCCGCAAGCAATGTGCCTTTGAGAATAGGCTTTTTGACCACCGGCCCCTCGGACACCTACACAGCTACGCAACAGCCGCTCTATAACTCCCTGGCGCGCCCCATCAGCGACAAGTCGATCTACGACTGGACCAAGATCAATCTCGCCGGCAACAGCAAGGCTTGGGACGACGTCGACACCTACCTCGTCCAGCTCGACCAGTTCATCCTCAACACGCCCAAGCACACCCTCGCCTTCCAAGCTGCCTATTTACGCGAAGACGCCGAACGTTTGGAAAATCAGCCTATGGGCCCCGCTAGCGTGAACAGCAATGTCGGCCAGCTTCAGGTCGACGTGAACAGCCATCTCCTCGACGGCTCTCTCAATCCCTACTTCGGCCGGCCGTACCTGCGGAGTAGCGAACCCTTCCTGCGCGACAAACCCTGGCTTTGGGAAACCTCCCGCGCCCAAGCCGCCTATCGCATCGATTTCTCCCAAGACAAAGGCTGGAGCAAGTGGCTCGGTACCCAGCAAGTCCTCGGTTACTATGAGTACAAGGATCAGCAAGAGCGCCTCTACAACTATCGGCACACCGCCGTGGGCTTGGAGCATGCGTGGCTGCAAAACTATGCCGACCTCAACGCCCCTCTGGGACTCCAATCGAATGCCAACGCCGCCGCCCAGTATCTGAACGGTAGTGGAGCGCTCTGGACCGCCACCAACTTCGCTCGCGTCAACGAACAATATTACGTCGGTAGCACTCCCGGCGGCGGGATCGAATACGCTCCGAGCTATTTTCCGGAAGGAGCAACACTGCCCTATACTTGGGGCTCGCCCGGCGCGATGAACCAAGACACGACCACCATCGGCTGGAGCCCCGTTTTCGGTGGCGGTCTCAACAACGTCAACCGCCGCGTCAAGACCATGGGCGGCGTGCTCCAGAGCACCTTCCTCGGCGGCAAACTGGTCGGCACCTTCGGCCTTCGCGAAGACGAGGTTTTTGACCGCAATGCTCCGTTAGCCACGCTGACCCCGGATCTCCGCGGCTTCGACTTCGACGCGTCCGATCAATGGACCTCCGACTGGCGCAAGGCCTCCGGTAAAACAAAGACCCTGTCGATCGTGGCCCGTCCGTTCCGCGACATCGGATTCCTTAAGTCCCAAGTCAGCAACGGCACCGGAATCAGCAAATTCCTGGGCGAAGTTGTCACCAGTTTCAGCCCCACCTACAATAAATCGGACAACTTCATCGCTCAGGGTCCGGCCTACGATCTCTTCCTCAAACCGCTGCCCAATCAAACCGGCACGAGCAAAGACATCGGTTTCTGGATCACGGCGCTCGATAACAAGCTCTCAGTTCGCTACACCTACTTCGACACCAAGCAGCTCAACCTTCGCAACGGCGACATCTCCACGATGGCCCAGCGCATCCTGCGGTATGAGGGCTTCATCCAGAATGACGCGTGGAACCTGAGAAAACACACCACCGCTTGGTTGAACAATCAATACACCGGCGGCACCGCCAGCGACGCTCAAATCGCCGCCGCCATCCAGATGCCCCTTGAGCAGTACCAAGGACTGAAAACCATCGGGGCCAACGGCACCTACGCCGCGGTAAACGATGTGCAAGCCAAAGGCCACGAGTTGGAAATCAACTTCAATCCCACCCGTCATTGGACGGTGAGCGCTTCGGTCACGAAGACCGAGTCGATCAATACGTCGGCGGGAGCGGCCGTGGACGAATACATCGCGGCGCGCATGCCCATCTGGACCACGCTCGAAGACCCTCGCTATAGCTTCGTGAGCGCGAACACCGTTGGCACCACCACGACCGCGACCTACCGCGCCAATCTGAGCGGAAGCACGTTCAACATCGCATACGCAAACGATCCAAACGGAACCCGCGTCATTCCTAACGGTGCCAATGGAAATCTCCTTTGGTGGCATATCATGGGCTCTCCGTTTAACAGCGGCGCGGTGGGGGCGACTTACAACAACACCAATTCCGCCGCCACGAACTTCGCCGGCAATGTCAACTCACCGATGGCCGTATTCCGTGCTCTCGTCGGCCGCCCCCGCCCCCAAGTCCGCGAATACTCCGCCAAGTTCAACACCAAGCTCAACCTGGCCGCCATCAGCGACCACAAGATCATCAAGAACACGGCTGTGGGCGGTTCGGTGCGCTACGCCAGCAAGGGGTCCCTCGGCTTCTATGGCCTCGGCTACACGGAGGGCATGGACCTCACCGATCCCGCGAACAAAATCCTCGAGCTCGACACAAACCGCCCGATTTACTCGGAGGCCGAAACCTACGTCGATCTCTTCGTCGCCTATAACACCAAGCTGTTTGGCGACAAAGTGAAGGCTCGCTTCCAGCTCAACGTGAAAAACGCCTTCGAAGACGGCGGCGACTTGCAGGCCACCTCCGCATTCTTCGACGGAAAAACCTCCACCTACCGCATCATCGATCCGCGACAGTTCATTCTGTCCGCCAACTTCGAATTCTGAGGTCTCACGCTTCCCGCTTCAGCTAACCGATCGCCGTCACTCGCAAGGGTGGCGGCGATTTTGTTTTCTTTGTACCGCAGAGTGCAAAACCGATTGCCCGCCCCGCCCTGTCCTCATGCTCTGCCTCCGCTGATGAAGGCTTCGAAAAAACCCGCCCAGACCCGCCATCCGCCCGCTGCGTCTCCTCAAAGGCACGCTTGGTCTCTCCTTTGGCTGTTCGCCGCGCTGCTCGTCTCAACCCTCGTCGCCTACTGGCCCGCCCTCAACGGCGCACTCCTCTGGGACGATCCCGGCCATCTCACCCGCCCCGACCTGCAATCTTGGTCCGGACTCTGGCGCATCTGGTTCGAAATCGGCGCCACCCAGCAGCACTATCCACTCCTCCACTCCGCATTCTGGATACAACACCACCTCTGGGGCGACGCGACTGTAGGTTACCACCTCGTCAACGTCCTCTGGCACGCCACCGCCGCGTGCCTCTTCGCCGCCCTCCTTCGACGTCTGGAAATCCGTGGTGCCGTGCTCGCCGCCTTTATCTTCGCGCTTCACCCCGTCTGCGTGGAATCGGTCGCGTGGATCACGGAGCAAAAAAACACCCTCTCCGCCGTCTTCTACCTCGCCGCCGCCCTCGCCTGGCTGCGTTTTGAAGACGACCGCCGCCCTGCCCGTTACGCGATCGCGACGCTTTGGTTTCTCGCCGCGTTGCTGACCAAAACAGTGACGGCGACCTTGCCCGCCGCCCTGCTTGTCATCGCTTGGTGGCGACGCGGACGCCTCTCCCGGCGCACCGACGTCCTTCCGCTTCTTCCTTGGCTCATCCTCGGAACAGCCGCGGGCCTCGGCACCGCTTGGGTGGAAAAAACGCATATCGGCGCCTCAGGCGATGACTTCGCCCTCACCGCCGTCGAGCGCGGCTTGCTCGCCGGTCGCGCAGTGTGGTTCTACCTCGCCAAACTTGTCTGGCCGGCCGACCTCACGTTCTTTTATCCGCGTTGGACGATCGACGCCGGCGACGCCTGGCAATGGCTTTTCCCCATCGCCGCACTCACGTCCCTCGCAGTCGCCGGGTGGTGGAGCCGCCGCGACCGCGCACCGCTTGCCGCCGCACTCCTATTCGGCGGCACACTCGTGCCGGTACTCGGCTTCGTGAACGTCTACCCGTTCGTGTTCTCCTACGTGGCCGATCACTTCCAGTATCTGGCCTGCCTCGGGATGATCGCGTTTCTAAGCGCCACAGCGATGCGAGGATTCGCCCGCCTGAACCTGCCTCGCCGGAGCGGGCCCGCCGTCGCCGCCGCGATCCTTATACTTTTCGGCGTCCTCACTTGGCGGCAGAGCCACATGTATCGCGACGTCTTCTCGCTCTACGAAACAACGCTGGCGCGCAACCCGTCCAGCTGGGCCGCCCACCTGAACCTCGGCACTGCCTTGGATGACGCCGGTCAACCGGCCGAGGCGTTACCTCATTTGCGTCGAGCCTTGGAGCTGAAACCCGGCTTCCCCGAAACGCTCAACAGTCTCGGCAGCGTGCTCAACCAACTCGGCCAGTCCGCGGAAGCACGACCTCTCCTCGAGCAGGCGGTGCAGATCAACCCGCGGTTCGCGCGCGCCCACAACACCCTCGGCGCGGCGCTGATGAACCTCCAACAAACCGACGCCGGCCTCACGGCCTTTCTGAAGGCGCTCGAAATATCCCCCGATCTGACAGTCGCCCGCGTGAACTACGGCTGGGCGCTCGCCAACGCCGGTCGCACGACAGAGGCACTCGCGCAGCTCGCACACGCCCGCGATCAGCAGCCCGAAAACGCCGACGCCCACTTCAAAACAGGCCTGACCTACATCAGAGCCGGCCAAATCGCCCAAGCCGCCACCTACGTGCAGCGTGCCGTGGAGTTGCAGCCCGACGCCCCGGAAATGCGCCACATTCTGGGCCGTGTATTACTACAGTTGGGACGCCCGGCGGAAGCCGGCGTGCAATTCGAGGAAACCCTTTTCCTCGCCCCCGGCCACCCCGGCGCCACCGAAGGTCTCAACCAAATTCACCGCCTACGGTCGCGGTGACTTCCAGGGACTCCGGCCGCCCGGCCACAGGAATGTAGCCGCGCGATTTAAGACGCAGCCAACCCGCTAAACCCGGCCAGAAGATCGTCTCCTTTTTGCGTCTTCTGCGCCTTTTTGTGGCTCCTCCTTTTGACGACCTGGCGAACCGCTATCGTATAAATTCGAGCCGCTCTGAATGGACCGGCCATACCCCGCCCTCCTCACCCCAGCTCCGCCAACACCGCTCGCAACTGTTCCGCGTGAGCTCGCGTATCCACCTTTTCGATCACCGCCAGCACCGTTCCATCCGGCGCGAGCACGAACGCCGCCCGCGCCGGGCCGCGGTATTTCCGCCCGTAAAGCACCTTGTCCACGACCGCATCGGCAGCGCTCGCAAATAAATCCTGTGGATCGCTCGCCAGCATCCAGCGGCCATCGCCGCTCCCCGCGAGCCCCAGTTTCTCTGCCCGCCGCCGATGAGAACCAGCCGTATCGCGGCTGATCGCCACCAGATTGTAACCCAGCCGGTCAAACTCGCCCGCATGCGCAGCCAACGCATCCACCTGGCGGTCGCACGACGGCGTATTATTACGCATGTAGATGGAGACGATGGTCCTGCGCGTCAGCAATTCGGCAAATACCACCTCGCGCAGCGCGCCGCCTTGGACGACTTTCAGGGGGAAATTAACCGATATTTTCTGTCCGACAGCGATCATCGCGGCCGATGAACAGAAGTGAACCGCCGCGCGTCAACCAGATGGCCATCAGGAGGGCCCAACGTTACCCCTTCCCGCAGGACTCACCTTTGACGTCGCGGCGAAAATTTATCTAGTACTGCCTACGAATGAAGCCGGTCAAGATCCCCGCCCTCGAGTTATTCCTGCACGAGATGATCCCTCTCGCGAAGGCGATGGGCGTCGGCGTGGAGGTGAGCGACGACCGCTCGCTCGTGCTGACCGCTCCGAAGGAGCAGAATAAAAACTCCCTCAACACTGCGTTCGGCGGCAGCCTCGTCTCGCTCGCAACGCTCGCCGGCTACGGCGTCGTCTGGGAGTTGATGCGCACAGAAAAAAAATCTCCCGACGAAAAAACCCAGTGGCACATCGTCGTGAAGGAAAGCCG
Organism: uncultured Opitutaceae bacterium; assembly: GCA_946482625.1. The sequence continues at coordinate 806 of CAMLSH010000067.1, read as the reverse complement.
CGCCGCCTACCGCCGGCCCGTCCTCGGCGATCTCCGCGCGATCTGCGAACGCCCCGCGCAAGCCGCCATTTCCGAGTTTAAAGAAGCCCTCGCCCGCTACGGCAAAGCCAAGCTCAAGCTCCGCGCCCGCGTCATCGAAGACGGCCAGACCGCGGTCGATGTCCACGCGGCGTTTGTGGTGTCGCGGTGAGCGGATAGTCGCAATTCGTCCCAAAAAACCTCGGATGAATCTGCTGCGGCATCTTTTATTTTACGTTTCGATTGCGATACTTTTGGGTGGATGCAGCTCTTCCAAATCGAAGAGCTCCAATGTCGTTCAGATTTCTGAAATCCTAGCCCGAATCGAAACCACGAAACAACCAACGATCGTCTTAATTGCCGTCGATGAAGGCTCGCGGAAAAAGCACACTTACGTCTCTTGGGAAGCCAAAACCGGGGTGGTCGCTTTTGAGGCAGCCATTGGTTCAACTCCTTACGTTTTGGATCTCGGATCTTTGAAGATAGATCACTTAGCCGGAGAGGTCGTTGTTGATAGGGGATGGCTCTCGAAAAAAACGCTGAAGATCGCGGTGACCTATCATGGTCAAAAAATGACTTCCGATGCATCTATTATTGGAAAGTCCCGCGAGCCATTGGTCACGTTCATAGAAAATCACGAAATCGACCGAAAGTTCTTCGTCGTCGTGGTAAACTTGTGAACGCCAAAATTATCGTAGAGGCGAATCAGAGGGTTAGCACCTTAGTGCAAACCCTCACCGCGGATCCGTCCGATCTGTCGCCTTCGCCGCCGCTTCGCGCGGCGCGTT
>CAMLSH010000066.1 GCA_946482625.1 uncultured Opitutaceae bacterium | reverse complement strand
GGCGGCGGGCTTAATCGCCACGCGGTTTTAGGGCGGAGCGTCCGGGGCTGGACGGGAGCGCGAAGGTGTCCACGGCATCGGGTTTCGCCGGATCGAACAACGGCGCGTCGTCCGCGAGCAGGGCGACCAGCGGGAGTTTCGCGGCGCGAATCCCGGCAACCACGCACTGGGCGAGTTCGTAGGCGCCGTAGTTGTTGTGGTGAGTCGCGTCTTTGCCGTCGTTACTGAAAGCGCGCGGGGAGATCTCCGGACCGAGCGCTTCGTAGAGCTGAGCGCTCATGGCGTGCAGATCGATGAGCGCGACGTTTTCCTCGCGCGCCACCTGGCGGACGGCTTCGGGATAATCGCCGTGGGTGTTTTTGATTTTACCGCGTGCGTCGAACACGCGGCGATGCATCGAGGTAACCAATACAGGCGTGGCGCCGCGACGGCGGGCTTCGGCGATGAAGACCTTCAGGTACGCCTTGTAGGTCGTGAACGCCTCGACGTACGTCTGCGGCCACTGGTTTTTCGAGTCGTTGTGACCGAACTGAATGAAGAGGTAATCGCCCGACTTCATCGCGCTCAGGAGCTTGTCGAAACGATGTGCGGTGAGAAATGACTTCATCGTCTCGCCCGACTCGGCGTGGTTGGCGACGGCGACGTTGTCTTTTAGAAAGCGCGGCAACATCTGTCCCCAACTCGCGCCCGGCTCACGTGACTGGTCCGTGACGGTCGAGTCGCCCGCGAGGAAAACTGTCACGGTATCTTCAACACGCGAGATCTCGACCGCGCAGACGGCAGGACGACGCCCGCTAAATTCGAGCGTGAGCTTCTCGTCCCAGTGAAGCACGCCTTGCTCGCGATCGTTGATTATCACGCGAGAACCGCCAGGCGCGTTCAGCGGCGGCGGCTCGAGCGCTGGATTGCGGACGTTGACCGTGAAACTGCGCGCGACGAATTCCCCGCGATTCGTCTTCGCGCTTTCGACCATAAGCCGGCGCGACTCGGCTTTGATGGTCGTATCCGTTTCTCCCTCACGGTCGCCGAGTGTCACGGTGACGCGATAGTTTCCTTCGGGAACGGCGACGGAGAAGTAGAACGGCTGCCCGCTGGTGCAAAAATCGCCGCTCAGTGCGTTCGTGCAACCGCGATCCATTCCGCTGACGCCGCCGGCGGTATCGAGGTCGAAGCCGAAGCCAGCGGCGGAGGAAAATACGTTCGCCGGCGTGATCGGCGTAAACCCGTCTGCGACGAGCCCGGGACCAAAATCGAATTTGTGGACCACCGCGCCGCTCGCGGGCGACGCCGGGCTCGGTCCTTGGGCGAAGGTTTTGGAGCAGGAACCACCTGCAAAGACGGTCAGTATAACAAAAGCGAAAGCGGGCGCGTGTTTCATTGGGGCGGAACGGACTAGACGAGGAAGCAACGGGAAGGGTGCGGCAATTTATGACAAGGGGACCGGCGCCCTTTTCAGACAGTTTGAAAGGCTGACCGCCGATGTCGCCATAAGCCTGCCCGGGAGACGAGGTGCGCAGATTCCCAAATAAGGGAAATCCGCCGCGGCGCGGAGTGGACAAACCGCCACCGGTTCTCGTTTGCTGATGTTGTCCATGCGCAGGAGCCCCTCGGCCTTTCTCCATCTTCTCTCGCTCGGCCTGTTCGCCATGGGCACCGCGTGCCCGGTTTTCGCGGCGCCGCTCACCACGTCGCTCACAACGGACGAACGTCGCAATCTCCAGCGCGAGACCCTCGTCCTCATCGAATTCCTGCAAGGCTATCACTACTCGGACCGACCGTTTCACGAGGTAAACGCCGGCGAGCTGCTTGATCGCTACTTCGGCGCACTTGATCCGGGGCGCAGCGTTTTTCTCCACGGCGACACGGAGTTTCTGCGGCGGCGTTTCGAGCGAAACCTCAAGACCGTCTATCTCTTCAAAGGCGACCTGCATCCCGCGTTCGAGATCTACGACGTCTTCGCGAAGCGCCTGCTGGAGCGCTGCGCCTGGATCGACGCGCGCCTGAACAGCACCTTTCCCTTCGAGCGGGATGGCGTTTTCACGCCCGACCGCGACGAGCAGCCCCGCCCGGCCGACGCCAAAGCCGCCGAGGTTTTGTGGGAGCAAATTCTCCAGAACGAACTGATCAACGAGCAGCTGCGCGGCCACGATCAGGAAGCAGCGGTCGCCGCAGTGCGCCGGCGTTATGTCGAGCGCCGCAAACGCGTGGAAGCGGCCGATCCGCTGCGCGTGCGCGAGATTTTTCTCAACGCCTTGATGGGTCTCTTCGATCCGCATTGCGGATACTTTTCGAAAGAGACGGCCGATGTCGTCAGCGGCGATCTCACCGGCGCAGTCACGGGCATCGGCGTCGATCTGCGGCTGTCCGAAGGGCGTTTTATCGTGAAAAGCCTGCAGCCGGGCGGCCCGGCGGAACGCGCGGGGCTCATCCATCCCGGCGACGAATTCATCGCCGTCGGCGAGGAAGGCGCCCCGGAAAAATCGCTCGTGGGGCGGCGGCTGCGCGAAGCCGTGGAGCTGATACGCGGCAAGCCGGACACGAAGCTCACCCTCACGATTCGCCCGGCCGATGGCGGTGCCGTCCGGACCCTCGAACTCCAGCGCAGCCGGATGGAGATCGCCGACAATCACGCGTCCGGACGCCTCTACCGCATCCCCGGCGAAAACAAACCCGTCGCCGTGGGTGTGGTGAAGCTGCCGGCATTTTACGGCGACCGTGAGGAAGGTGAGACCACCGCGAGCATGACGAAGGATGTCGCCGAGCTCCTGACGAAATTTCAGGCGCAGGGTGCGCAGGCGGTGATCATTGACGTGCGCGACAATGGCGGTGGTCTGATCAACGAAGCCGTGGACTTGACCGGACTTTTCATTGAAAAAGGCCCCGCGCTCCTCACGCGCGGCAAGAGTGGAAAACCCACCATCCTGCGGGACGAAGATCCCGCGGTAGCCTTCGCCGGTCCGCTCGTAGTGCTTACCTCGCGACACAGCGCCTCGGCGAGCGAAGGCTTTGCCGGCGCCATGCAAGCGTATCGTCGCGCGTTGGTGGTGGGCGATACCGCCACCTTCGGCAAAGGCACCATGCAGTGGTTTGTCGATCTGGGAAAATCAATGACGAGCATTCCCGAAGCCGTGCGCACGCAGTGGGGCGTCGCTCGCGTGACGCGCGAGTTCTTCTACCTTCCCGACGGCAACTCCCCGCAGTTCACCGGCGTGCGCTCCGACATCACGCTTCCCGCGTTCAATCCGCCCGGCGATGTTCGCGAAAGCGAGCTGCCACATGCACTGCCGCACTCGAAGATTCCAACACCCGAGCCACTCGATACCGTCAGCACGCCTGTATCCCGGTTGACGCCCGAAGTCCTCGCTCACCTGAAAACCAAGGCGGATAACCGGGCGGCCACGCTCCCGGAATTCGCCTTGGAAACCCAAGCCAACACACTCCGCCAACAACTCTGGAAAACCGGCCCGGTGCCGCTCCGCCTTTCCGCTCGACGGACTGAGTACGACGAGCTCAACCGCCAGCGCCTCGAACTCCGGCAGGCGCGACGCGAGCTCGATGCCACGGTCGCGTTTTCAGTCGAGCGCATCGATCTCGATGTGGTCATAGAAAACCGCCGCGTGCATCAGGCCACGCTGCGCGCGCGCCAGGCCACCGATGGCTCGCCACTAGCCAACCGCCTCCTTCACGACACGTTCTATTACCGCGCATCGGACGAGTCCGAGATACGTGCCATTCCCTTGGATACGTTCGACTGGGACGTCGTTCTTGGTCAGGCTGCAGCTCTGACGGAAACGTGGATTCAAAACGCGGGCGGACCGGCGGACGAAGCCGCCCTCCGCGCGGCGCTGACCGCCCTTAAACTGCGCGATCCTGACGCTCCCGAGGCGGTGCCCGCGCTCGCGATTTTCCGCAACCACCTCGGCGAATCGCTCGATGAGCCACGGTTGCAGGCCGCCGTCGACGCGCTCCTGAAGAAGGCCGCCGAGTTCGATGTTGATGTGTTGCAGGATCAACGCCCGCTCGATGTGCACCTCCGCGAAAGCCTGCGGCTGGCCGCCGACTGGGTCCGCTGGCAACAAGACAAAAAGCCATCCCCCGCCCCGGTCGCGCCGCCGACCGAGACCGCTTCCGCCTCTACTCCCTAAATCCCCAATCCCGTCCCGCTCTTCCATGTCGCCCCTCCGCATTCGCCTCGCGTCGCTGCTGCTGGCATCCGCACTTCCACTACATCTCGTCGCCGAAGCGCCGGTCGCAACGGCGCCGGCCCCGGCCGCCGACATCGAACAGGAGGACGACGATCCGATCGCACCGGCGCAACCCGCTGAAGACGCCTCGCTCACGCCCTACTGGGAAGCGTTGAAGCTTTTCCGCTCGAAGCAGGCGGCGGACCTCGCGCGTGGACGCGAATTGCTCACGCAGTCGGCCGACGCTGAAAACAGCCACGCGGAAAACTATCTCGGCATTGCCCTGCAAAACGGGCTGCACGGGTTCGCGCGGGACAAACGTAAAGCCGTGACCTGGTTCATGCTCTCGGCGCAGCGCGGCAACGCCTTTGCCAAAGCCAATCTCGGCCTCGGCTATTTTTACGGTAACGGCATTCGCAAAGACCGCGCGAAGGCGCGCGAATGGCTCGAAGCCGCGCTCGCGGACGATGCGGATTTTTCCTCACCGCGGCCACCCGCCGATTTCTTCACTGCCACACCCGACAACGCCGCTTCCAACGCCGGCACCACGCTCTCGGGCGATCTTCCGATCGACCCGGCCGACCGCTATCGCGCGATGGCCCACGTCGTACTCGGCGATCTTTGCTCGTTGGAGAAAAAGCCCGCGCAGGCGCAGGAACACTACGTGAAAGCCGCCACGGCGGGCGAAGGCGGTCGCGCAGGCATCCGCGCCGCGGCGTTGAAAGCAGCGATCAGTTACGCATTCGGTCAGGGCATCCCGCGCGATCTGGAGAAGGCCAACGAGATGCTCGTGCAGAGCAAAAAACTCTCGCGTCAGGAAGTGATCGCGTACGCGCACGGGCTCGTGGAAGGAAAGCGACTCGACGACTTCGCGCAGGCGGATTTCGAGGAGCAAACCGCGGACAAGGCGGATGAGTTGCACCAGCAGCTTCAGCTCGGGATCGCCGGCTCGTTCGCCGATCCGAAATCCAAAAACTACAATCCGCAGGAAGCCGCCCGATGGTTCGAGGTGGCGGCGGAGAGCAACCAGGCGTGGGCGATGCTTTCGCTCGCGTTTCTTTATCACGGCAAAAGTTTGGGCGAGCCCGATCCGGCCAAGGTTTTCGAGTGGTTCAAGGCGGCGGCGGAGCGCGGCAAACACTCGCTTGGCTGGGCCAACCTGGCGGTGTGCTACCAAAACGGTTACGGCACCGAAAAAGACGCCGCCAAAGCGGAGGAAATTTTCAAAAAGAACCGGAACGACAGCATCGTTTGTTACCTCGGCTCGATCGGCCAGTGCCCGACAAGCGTGGTCACCTACGAGGAGGAACTCGCTCTCAATAAAACCTGGGCCTCCAAAAACAAAGACGCTCACGCGTGCTATCTGCTGGGGATTCGCCATCTGAATGGATGGGGCGTGAAAGCCGATCTGCGGGACGCAGAAGACTGGCTGCGCCGCGGCACCAAAACCAACTACGGTCCGGCGTGGCGCGCGCTCGGCGACCTCTATCTCGCGTTCGGCGGCTATCTCGGTCACGACGGCGAGCGGTCGCATCAAAAAGCGCGCGAATGCTACGAAAAAGCCATGGAAGCTGGCGACGCCGACGGCACCGCCAGTCTCGCCGACATGTATTCGCCGCCCACCAATATAAAACCCGGCGAGCGGCAGATCGTCTACATGCGCCCCGATCCCACCCGCGCCGAAGCGCTCTATCTGCGGTGCTTGTTGATCGATCCCGAGCACGGCCGCGCGCACAACAACCTGGCCGTCATCTACGCCGGCCGTTTCAACGAAGCCGCACGCAGTTTCCGCATTCTCGAAGGCGCGGATCTGCGGGATAAGATGATCAAACACTACGAGGCCGCGCATGAGGCCAAGGTACCCACCGCCGCGTGGAACCTCGGCAATCTCCACTACGAAGGCGTGATGGGCGAAAAGGATTATCAGACCGCGTACACCTACTTCGAAACCGCAGCCAGCGACGGGCAGATCGACGCCCGGCGCCGTCTCGGTGAAATGCACGAAAAAGGAGAAGGCGTTCCCATCACGTATCGGGAAGCCGCCTACCACTATCGTCTCGCGGCACTCGGCGGCGACATTGAGGCGCTCACGCGGCTGTGCGGATTCTATATCCAAGGCAAAGGCGTCAGTCAGGATCTGGATCGCGCCACCATGTGGCTGACCATGCTCGCGCGACGCGGCCGAGCCGGCGCACTGGTCACGCTAGGCGACATCATGATCAACCGGGGCGAGTACACGGAAGCGTTCAGATTCTTCGGCAAGCTGCTCGATTCGCGCGTAGCTTATCTACAAGGCCACGCCTACGATCGCCTGAGCGGGCTTTATCAGCAGGGAAACGGTGTGAAGGCCAATCCCGCGAAAGCAAAACGCTACCACGACAAGGCCGTGGCACTGGGCAACTCCTCCGCGATCTACAAGGACGCGCTCGTGCTCATGGACACCAAGCAATACGAGGAGGCCGTGCCGCTCCTCAAAAAGGCCTCGGAAGCCGGCTCAGTCGATGCGGAGTACAAATTGAGCTCTCTTTATTTTAACGGCCTCGGCGTACCTAAGGATCTCGCCACGGCCATCGCTCACTCTCGCACAGCGGCCGACCGCGGACATTCCGAAGCGCAGTTCAGCCTCTCCGTACTGGCGCTCAAGGACACACCCGGCGCACCTGAGCTGGAGCAGGCCATCCGCTATGCCGAAAGCGCGGAGAACGCCGGGCACGCCAAGGCGGGTTACGTGCGGAAAAAGCTCGAAGAGAAACGCACGCGGTCGGCGCCGGTCGCTTCGGAGAAGGCGCGCTCGCTCTGAAAAAGAGCAGCGCGGCTCAACCGCCGGCGGGATAGATGCACTCGATCTCGATGCGTTCGCCGCAGGTGCAGGTGACGATGAGACGGGTGACTTTGTCGCCTTGCTTGACGCACTCCACGGTCGGACCGGCCGCGCCGGGCGCGTGGTCTTTGTGCACGTTGCCGACTGCTTTGGCGAGGAAGCCGGGGTTGGAACCGGCGGGGGCTTGCAGGGAGTCGGAGGTGGCGCGGGAGCGACCAGAAAGAAAGGATTTCATGGGAGAAACTCTATAGTCGCTCACGGCCGGCCGGCGAGACCGGAGCCGGTCGGGCGGGCGTTGGCACCGGCGTTCGGCGCGGGTGCGGCGGGTTTAGGCGGCTCTTCTGTATCCTTGGATTTAGGACGGCCGACGGTGAGGCTGAGGGTGACGCGTTGATGGCTTTCCGAATCGGCCGGATATTCCGGCAGCGGCCGGGTGGACGCGTAGCCGGTGACACGGTCGATCTGCTTTTCGTCGACGGCGTAGTGCGTGAGCGCGCGGCGCGAGGCGTTGGCGCGGTCGGCGGAAAGTTCCCACGCGGAATAGTCGGGTTTGGGGAGTTCCAAGCCAGGCCGCGTGTGGCCTTCGATGACGACGTGGAAGCGGTTGCGGTCGATCATCCACGCGAGGCTTTGCATGCAGAAGCGGCCCCATTCGGTGAACTCGGCGCTGTTGGGTTGAAAGATCGGCTGGCGGGCGCGGTCGAAAAGATTCACGCGCAGGCCGTCGCTGGTGACCTGGATGTCGAGGGGCTTTTCGGCGAGGTCCTCGTCGAGCTGCATCATACGGAAAAAGTCCTTTGCGACGGAGTTGAGGAACTGGAGGTCGACGGAGCGGTTGGAGGTATCCTGGCTTTGGTTACCCGAGCTGTCGCCGCTGGAGACCGAGGGTTTGTTGCTCTCGAAGGGGAGGACGCCGGAGGTGGCGTCCATCGGCGAGTTGAACGGGTTTTGGAAATACTTGGAGGTGGCGATGAGGACTTCTTTGTCCTGCGCGCAAATCCACAGGACCATGAAAAGGGCCATCATCGCGGTGACGAAGTCCGCGTAAGCGACTTTCCAAGCTCCTCCTTTTCCGGCCATGAATGAGTTTAAGTTGGGGGTTTAAGTTGAAGAGGGAGAGCGTCGGCTCACCGGGACGATCGCGGCACCTGGAGAAATAGCGGCCGGTTACTTGCCCGGCGCGGGCATGGACTTGAGCGTGGTTTCGAGTTCGTCGGAACCGGGCTGGACGGTGCCGTCGAGCGAGCGGCGGGCAACTTCTACGGCGGTGAGCGGGGCGAGGCCTTTGGCGAAACCGGCGACGGCGGAGAGGATGCAACGCAGGTACTGCGTGTCGGTCTGGTTCATGAAATGGATACGGTTCGCGAGCGGGGCGATGAATCCATAGGAAATGAAAATGCCGAGGAGTGTGCCGGTGAGCGCGGCGGCGACTTTTTCACCGACGGCTTCGGGGCCTTCGGCGATGGCGGACATCGTGTTGATGATGCCGAGCACGGCGGCGACGATGCCGATCGCGGGCATGGAATCGGCGACCATCTGAAGGGTGTGGACGGGATGATCGGCCTCGGCGGACTTTGCCTCGAGCTCGGTGAGCATGAGGTTTTCGAGCTGGTCGGGCTTAATTTTGCCATCGATCACCGGCTTCATGCCGTTGAGGAGAAATTGCATGCGCTCTTCGTTGGCGGTGATGCCGGGGTATTTCGCGAAAATGCTGCTGCCGGAGGGATTGGTGACGTGTTCCTCGAGCGCGATCAGACCGTTGCGGCGGCCGACCATGAAAATCTCGTAGAGCATCTTGAGGAGATCGAAATACTCCTGCTTGCCGGGCGATTTCCCGAACATGGCCTGCTTCGTCTTGTGGACGATTTCTTTGATGACGTGCGCAGGGCTCGCGATGACCACGACGCCGATGCCAACGCCCAAAATGACCACAAACTCGGAGACGTGCAGGAGCACAAGCGGATTGCCGCCGGCGATCATGAACCCGCCGAGGGTCGATCCTAAAACGATGAGAGCTCCGATGATGATGAGCATGATGTGATACTGGGCGTTTCCCCCTAACGGCTCATCGGGCGCGGTGCTTTAGGTCCGCTTTGTAAAATGCCCGCGACACTCGCGCGCGGCAGTTTTTTCCTCCCGTGGCTGACACGGCCGACATCGAGACCCAAGTGGGTCGCGAATCAGCCGGCGACGTGGGCCCGCTCAGCGGTTGCGCATGCGATTCACGAAGGCGCGGAGACTGAGCACAGTCTGAGCGTGAATCTGGCAGATGCGGGACTCGGTGAGATCGAACACGGCGGCGATTTCCGCCAGGCGCATGCCTTCGAAGTAGTACATCGCGAGGATCTTCTTCGGAATCTCGGGAAGTTCGGCGACGCGGTCGGCGACGAGCTTCATGAGCTCTTCCTTTTCCATGCGATCGCGGACGGAGACGTCGGCCTCGTCAGCGATGAGCTCGTGGAGAGAGGCGCCGTCGGAGTCTTCGTTGTCGGCGGTCTGATCGATCGCGATGAAGCACACGGGTTTAGCCTCTTCCATCCACTTGGCGTATTCCTTCGGCGTGAGGCCGAGGTGCTTGCGGACCTCTTCTTCGGAGGCGGCGCGGCCGAGCTTCTGCTCGAGCTCGTTGATAGATTCTTTGAGTTTCTTGGCCTTGGCGCGGGCGCGGCGTGGGCACCAGTCAAGGCGGCGAAGTTCGTCGAGGATGGCGCCACGGATGCGGGTGGTGGCGTAGCCGGCGAACGTGTGGCCCTGCTCGGGATCGTATTTGCGGACGGCGGCGATGAGGCCGGTCACGCCCACGCTGTAAAGATCATCGACATCGACGTGCGGGGGGAGATTCAACTTGATGCGGTCGACCACGTTGCGAACCAACGGGAGGTAACGCTCGATCAGCTCTTTCTCGTCGATCTTCTCGGATTGAGCGCCTTGGTAAACGCGCCAGGCGTTGGCGGGGGTGGATTGAGCGGACTCGGGAGCGATGGCAACGGCGGCAGAGGAAGCGTTTTTCATAAGAGCGATGGTCGGGGAAGCGATTAACGGTGATACAGAAACCGCGCCTTTAGCGGCGGCCCGTGGGGTGGATCTCGGTGATGCGTGAGCGGTGACTCATGGAACTGCCCCTACTTTTGCAGGGCTGATGCCAACCATTTCGGAGCACGCTCAACTCGCCTCAGAGCAGTCGCTTAAAAATCTTTTTTTCTAAGAAATACGCCTGCCGAGCTACCAGTTGGAATGGGCGAAAGCTCCTGCGGCAAAAGTTGCCGCGAGACGGCGGCTCGTCCCCTGCCCTGCGCGCTGGCAGATGTCTGAAGCGGCTGCGCTCAGCCCAAGGGGCCGACCATCCGGCTCGCCTCAAGATAAGAGGCTATCGGCGCAGGCGCGCGGGATCTGAAGCGCGATTCGCAGTGGAACGCTGCCGCCCCACCGGAGGAGAGTTCACCGCAAGCTGGCGCGAGAGAGCGAGAGCGGCGCCGCGCGGGATCTTTCCTGCACCTGCCTTGCCCCCGACCTGTAGCGTGGGCGGAGGGCTCGGAGAGGTGGCCGCAAAAAGGCGCAAAAGGGCCTGTCTTGGTAGCGGGGCGTTGCTGCGGGTCTAGAGACGCGGCGACGGGTAGGTTGGCGGCTCTACGGGTGCGCGTGGATGACGATGTGTGAGGGCGCGATGCAGGTTGTGCCGATGTGGGGTTCTGATTTTTGATCCAACGCCTTCCTCCATGTTTTCAATACACCGGTTTGTTCGCGGCCTGATCAGCCCTCTGGCGGTTTTATTTTTGGCGTTGATCGCGATGCCGGGGGTTTACGCGGTTTCTGCGGATGAGCTTTCCAAGCAGGCTCAAGAGAAAGTGGAGCGAGAAGATTATGCCGGTGCGTTGGCGGATCTGGATCGTGCGATCTCAGCGGCACCGGACGAAGCGCGTTATTTTTTCTACCGGGCATTCGCCAAGGACGGCTTGAATGACGCGGCTGGCGCGATGGCGGATGTGAACAAAGCACTGCGTCTGAATGTTGAACAGGCCGATGCGTACGAACTACGCGCGAGGCTCAAAGCGCAGGCTGGAGATCGGGAAGGCGGCATTGCGGACTATGACGCGGCGATCAAGTTGAGGCCCTTGGGGCTGTTCCGGCTGCAGATCAACCGCGGGGTGTTGCTCTATCAGACGGGCAGACATGCCGAGGTGATCGCGGCGATGGATGATGTTTTGGGCGAGACGACATTTCCGGACTACGTGAGCGCCGGCCATATGTTGCGCGGCATGGCTCGCGCAGGCCTGCACGATTATACCGCGGCGGTTGCCGACTACACGAAGGTGCTCGAGTCCACGTACGTTCATCCGGAGAACGCGTATTTCGAGCGGGCGAAAGCCCGGTTTCATCTGCTGGATTTCGAGGGCGCCCGGACGGATATCAAGGAGTCGCTGAGCCGGCTGAAGGCGCCGGAAGATCCAGAAAATTATTCCGAGTGGTTTTTATTCGGATGTTTGATGATCGACCAAGGCGGACCGGAAGCGGCGGAGGCGTTTGCGCGCGCGTACGCGATGAGTCCGGATCACTGCCGGGCGGCGCTGATCATCCGGCACATGCGGCTGGTGCAGGAACGCGAAACGGACGACGAACTTTTGGCGCAGGCGGTGAAGACCTGGAAAAACGACCCGTGGCGGCAGCGGCTGGCGGCGTTCGCGCTGGGGGAAATTTCAGAGGAGGACCTGGCGAAGGGGCTCGACGCCTCCGACAACAGGCCGGAGGGCGCGACGAAGCGGTGCGAGTTATTTTTCTACGCATTCCTCGGCGCGAAGGACGGAGATGAGGAGACGGAAAAGCGGACGTTGCGCGAGGCGCTGGCGACGAACCAAGTGGGATCGCCGGAGTTTACGCTGGCGCGATACTTCGCGAAGAA
>CAMLSH010000065.1 GCA_946482625.1 uncultured Opitutaceae bacterium | reverse complement strand
TGGCGCTGGCGATCTTCCTGGTGGAGGGCGAGTATCTCATGAAGACGGAGGTGCGGTGGGGGGCGCTGTTCCTCGTGGCGTTGGTGGCGCTGGAACGCGTGGCGCAAGCAGCGCTTGGGCGGGCGTTTCCGGTGGAGGAGTGAGGGACGGAAAAATCCGAAATCGGAAGGCCGAATGTCGAAGGCGGTGTGTTGGCGCGTATGTGGTTAGGAGGTGCGAGGGGAGCGGGGTGTTTTTGGGATTTGCCGAGGGGCGCGTCGCGGCGCTTATCTTGGGTTTAACCATGTCCTCTGATTCCGCCTCCGCTGTGATCCCGAACGTGCTCGCCGAACGCTACGCCTCTGCGGCGTTGAAGGAAATCTGGTCGCCCGCGGGGCGCATCGGGATCGAGCGCGATTACTGGATCGCGGTGATGAAGGGGCAGCGCGCGCTGGGGCTTAAGATTCCGGCCGAGGCGATCGCGGCGTACGAGAAGGTGAAGTCGAAGATCGATCTCGCGGCCATCGATGCACGGGAGCGCACGACGCTTCATGATGTGAAGGCGCGTATCGAAGAGTTCTCGGGGCTGGCGGGACATGAGTTTATCCATCTCGGGCTGACGAGCCGCGATCTGACGGAGAACGTAGAGCAGCTGCAGATTCACCGTTCGCTCGGCGTGGTGAAAATGAAAGCGGCGGCGGCGTTGCTCGGGCTCGCGAAGCAGGCGAAGGCGCATCGCGATGTGATGCTTACCGGACGCACGCACAATGTGCCCGCGCAGCCCACGACGCTGGGCAAGCGGCTCGCGATGTTTGGCCAAGAAGTGCTCGTGGCGTACACGCGGCTCGATGAGTTGATCGCGCGCTATCCGGTGCGCGGACTGAAAGGCGCCGTGGGAACGCAGCTCGACCAGTTGACGCTTTTCGGCGGCAGCGCGACGAAGGTCGACAAGCTGGAGAAGGCGATTTTGAAGCACTTGGGCTTCAAGCAGGCGCTCTTCGCGGTGGGGCAGGTGTATCCGCGATCCCTAGACTTCGAGGTCGTGTCGGCGCTGCATCAGCTGGGCGCGTCGGCGGCGAGTTTTGCGACGACGCTGCGCTTGATGGCGGGGCAGGGTTTGCTCACGGAAGGCTTTCAGGCGGGCCAGGTCGGTTCGTCAGCGATGCCGCACAAAGTGAACGCGCGTAACTGTGAGCGCATCTGTGGGTTTTCGACGATTCTCAGCGGGTACGTGACGATGACGGGCGCGCTGTCGGGCCACCAGTGGAACGAAGGCGATGTGTCGTGCTCGGTGGTGCGCCGTGTGGCGTTGCCCGATGCGTTTTATGCGATCGACGGTTTGTTGGAGACGTTCCTCACGGTGCTGAAGCAGATGGATGTTTTCACGGCGGCGATCGCGGCGGAGAACACGCGGAATCTGCCGTTTCTCGCGACGACGACGATCCTCATGGAGGCGGTCAAAGGCGGCGCGGGTCGCGAGACGGCGCACGAGGCGATCAAGGAGCACGCGCTGGCGGCGGCGAAGGCGATGCGTTCGGGCGGCGGCGATGCGGATCTGGTCGGCCGGCTCGCGGGCGATGCGCGCCTCGGGCTGACGCGTGCGAAGCTGGAAAAGATTCTCTCCGAGGGCAGCCGCTTCGTGGGCGCGGCGCCGCAGCAGGTGGACACGTTTGTCGCGGAAGCGGCGCGTGTGACGAAGGGCGTCAAAGGCGCGGCGGCTTATCAACCGGGGAAGTTGCTGTGAGGCGGTCGTTGCGGAGCGCCGCCACGAGTGCGTCTAAAAAACCTGCCGAAGGTAGAGCTGATCGTCTTTAATCCGCTGGTTGGACGCTGTGTCCCTGGAGAGAGGGAATCGCTCCGGCGCGTTGGTTGGGGACAACGCGCCCTACCCCCCCCAGCCGCCTTTTTAGACGCCACTACGGCTTTCCCGGTTTTGGCGTTGGCGCCGCGGGCCGAGGCTCGGCGACGTTGTCGTCGATGACTTCGCTTGGCCCGATTTCCACACTGCCGCTCCGCAGCATTTTTTTCGTGAAGGTGCCTGCGCGTCCCGTTTCCTTGCCGAGGTACGGACCGGCGTTGAAGAGAAGGGCGGGGAGCGTATCGACCAACGAGACGCCACTCGCATCGACGGTCAGTCGTGTGCGCCAGAGCAAGACGCGCTGACCTTTTTGCAGTGCCGGAAAATCGTAGGCGGAGATGAGCACGTAATACAAATCGCCCGTCGCCTGCTCGAGAAGCAGGGCGTTGTTATCGTCGCGGCGTTTGAACTGCTCGATGGGAGAGAACGACGCGAAGGCGGCCATTGTATTCACCTTCTGGCGAGTGAAGGTGGTACGGCCGCTGGCTGAAAAATGCGTGACCGTCTGCCAACCGGTTAGATCTCGTTGGAGCTGACGTTCCTCGCGTTGGCGCCGAAGCACATCGTCGAGTTCCTTCGCAAATGCATCACCGCCGATCAGCAAAGCGCGGGTCATGATGGTGGAGTCTTCGTCGCGGCCATACTGCGAGCCCCAGTGGAACACGACCAGCAGATCGGGCGTTTTTCCCTCTTCCACAGGCAGGTAGCCGGCGGCGCGCAGGCTCTTGTCGATGTGGGTGGTGACGGTGGCATCGCTGGGCGTTTTTTCGCCGAGCGGAGCGATTCGGTCCGGACGATAGCCGCCTGATTGAGCGACATAATATTGCGGCGATTGCGCGGTTGGCAGCGGCTTGGCGGCCCCGGCGGATGTAACCTCGCCGAACACCGTCATGTCCACTCGGGCGTTTTTATCCATCGACTTGGGCAGCAGAGAAAGCGACCACTGCCCGCTGCTGGTGGGGGGCTTCACTTTGCGGTCGGAGGAGTTGGTCGGAGTTTGTGCGCCGAGGACGGCTGGCAGCAAAATCGCGAGCAGGGCACGGCGAAAGCGAAGGAGGGGCATGGCTGAATAACGAACGATCTGCCGGAAAGTGCGGGACGACGGAAGTGGAAAGCGGCGCGGGGCCGAAGCGCGTTGAATCGCACCGCTTTTGCGCATCGGGAAATTTGGGTTTGCCAGCGGTAAGCGCGCTCCGCTTCCTTGGCCCTTCACGTTGTTCTTAACCTTTCATCCACAATCACCGCCATGTCCGAACTCGTAGGAAATGTCTTGGTAGGCCAGTCCGGAGGCCCCACCGCCGTCATCAATGCCAGCCTCGCCGGGGTCGTCGCCGAAGCGCTCAATCATGGCGAAATCGAAGAGATCTACGGTGCGCTGAATGGCGTGCTCGGCATCCTCAACGAGGACTTCATCGATCTCGCCGCGCAGTCGCAGCAGACGATCCGCAATCTCCGCCACACGCCCGGCGCCGCTCTCGGCACCTGCCGTTACAAGCTCAAGAAACAGCAGGATTTCGAGCGCGTGCTTGAGGTCTTCAAGGCCCACAACATCCGCTATTTCTTCTACGCGGGTGGCAACGACTCCCAAGACACGGCCGACAAGATTTCCAAGCTCGCTCAGGAGCAAAACTACGAGCTCCGCGTCATCGGTATTCCGAAGACGATCGATAACGATCTGCCCTCGACCGATCACTGCCCCGGCTACGGCAGCGTGATCAAGTTCGTGAGCACTACGGTGCGCGAACTCGCTTGCGACAACGAAGCGATGGGCCAGCACGATCTCGTCTCCATTCTCGAAGTCATGGGTCGCAATGCCGGCTGGATCGCCGCCGGTGCTTCGCTCGCGAAACGCCGCGATCACCCGCACGACGCTCCTCACCTGATCTATCTTCCCGAAGTCGCGTTCTCGTCTGAGAAATTCGTCGCCGATGTGCAGCGTGTTTTGAAGCGCGAGAAGTACTGCATGATCGTCGTGGGCGAAGGCCTCGTCGACGCGGACGGCAATTATGTTTCCGCTGCGGAAGCGACCGACTCGTTTGGCCACGCCCAGCTCGGCGGCGCCGGCGAGTACCTGAAGTCGCTCGTCGAACAGAATCTCCCCGGCATCAAAGCGCGTGTGGCCAAGCTCGGCATCACGCAGCGCGCTGCGGCTCACGCCGGTTCCAAGACCGACGCTGACGAGGCTTTCCTCGCCGGTCAGGCTGCTGTCAAAGCCGCCATCAAGGGCGAGACCGATGTCATGGTGACGCTGCTCCGCGGCGACGCCGACCACTACTCCGTCGAAACCGGTCTCGCTCCGCTGAGCGAAATCGCGAACGGCGTGAAAAAACTTCCCCGCGAATGGATCAACGAAGACGGCACCAGCATGAACCATCAGTTCGTGCGTTACGCCCAGCCGCTGATTCAGGGCGAGACGCCGGTTCCGTATGACAACGGCCTGCCTGTTTTCGCGAAGTTCGAGAAGGAGCGCGTCGAGAAACTCCTCGGCGCTTACCAGCTCTAAGTTTTTCCCGGCCAGCAGAGAACTAACACCACCAGCACCTGGGCGCGGTCTTACCACCGCCCCCAAGGCACAAGAGCCGGCCGCAAGTCCGGCTCTTGTTGCGTCTGGAGATCGCGCAGAGGCCGCAGGCAATCGGCACGGGAACTCGCCGATCTTCGGTTTCGTTCTCGGCGTTCGCTCGGTGGCCGGGGGTAAATTTGCCGATGTTCGCAACGCGCCGGGACGGCACGTTCCACCTCGGAAAGATCAACGGCTGCGGAGCCAGAGGAAGGCGCCAACGGCGGCGAGCACGACGACCACGACCAGCGTGATCTTCCACCAGCTCTTCGGATAACGACCGGCGATGGTGCCGGTGTAGCCATTGATCACGACTTGGAAGGGTTTGCCGTGAAAGGTGTACGTGAGCAGCCAGACAGGGACGAGGACGTGCTTGAACGTCTGCGCGCTGTAGTCGGAACGCACGTACAGGTTGCGGTGCGTGTCCCCCGGGACGGCGGAGGCGCAGCGGCGGTGCATCTCGGCGTCCATCTTCTTGCGGGCGAGGTCGGCGGCGTTGCCAAGATCGAGCTGGTAGCGCTCGACGACCCAGCCGGAGAGGAAGCCGGCGTTGTAGGGTTTGAGCTCTTTGGTGGGGAACGGCTCTACCTTGGTGAGAAGTTCGGGCTCCACGCCCCGCGAGGCGGCCACGAGGGTGTCGTCGAAGGCGTGACGGAGGGAGCCGGCGCTGGGCTGCCAGCGGACTTTGCGGACCTGGCGGGTGGCGCGGTTGCCTTTGCTGTCGGTGTAGGACTCGGAGACGTAATAATAGTAGCCGCTCTCCGCGGTCCACTCGGCGTAGACGGCGGCGTCGAATGTCCAGTATGGGATGTAGAGGCCGTGGAGCGTGTCGGTCATGGCGCGCGTTTTGAGCGCATTCGGCGCGAACCAGTGGGAGCCGTACCATTTGCGGATGGATTCGCGGACCTGCGTTTCGCTGACGCGAAACTCCAGGAGGCTTTCGGGGCGAATGGAGTCTTTGATTTCCGAATACGGTACAAGTGCGGAAGAGCCGCAGAAGTCACAATTCTGACCGACGCGTCCGGCGTCGAAGACGGAGATGGCCTGGCAGCTCTGGCAGCGGACCTGGGTTTTCTCGGCCTGCCAGCCGCGCGCGGAGTCAGGGAGCGAGCGGAGCGCGGCGAGGAGATCGTGTTCTTTGATGATCTCAGCGCCGGAGGCCGAGAGCTCGATATCGGCGGGGGAGGTGGTGCCGCAGAAGCCGCAGACGAGCGCTTTTTTCGCGGGATTCCACGTGGCCTCGGCGCCACAGGCGGGGCAGGAGAATTTATTGTGGGCGACGGCTTCGGGCATGGGGTGTCAGGCGGGCGAGCGGAGCGGGAAGGAAGTGCGAAATAGGGTGAAGGGGAACGGAGAAAGGCAGGTGCCACAGAGGACACGGAGCGATGACACAGAGGCGGCGGGAGAGCGTGAGGTAGGAGACGGTTTTGCGGCGAGTGGTGTCGAACGCTGCGGATTAGGGATAATCCGCCCTACCTCAGAGAGTCGGAAGACTCTTGGATGCTCGTCGTGTCGACACCGGCGTGGCTCGAACCTGCTCAAGTGAAGCGATTGCCAAGAGGAGGCGGTTTTTGTTGGCCGGGCTACGGAGGAGGTGAGCGGTGGTGTCGCTTGATCGCGATGCAGCTCGTTGTTTGAGAAGTTTCATTCGAGGAAGAACTCAACCGTAGTGACCACGCGGAGGATTTTCTTTTCGGGGGAGGCGATGTCCCGGTCGTTGATTTCCAGCGCGCCTTGGCTCGCTTTGCGGATCGCGCCGACGCGGGATTTGGAGTCTTGGGCGAATTTCTCGGCGGCAGCGCGGGCACTGGCAGTAGCTTCGGCGATCATCGCGGGTTTGATTTCGTTGATGCCTTCGAAGGTGAACTCGGTGCGGTCGCTATATTCGTTTCCGGCGAGGGTGATTCCTTTTTCAAGCAGGGTGTCGGCCCGCTGAATCGCGTGTTTGATGATGTCAACTTTGGCGCTTCGTACTACGAGGGTCACGATGGCTTTGTAGCGTGGGAGATCGGGCTTCTCGGCGGTGTAACGGTCATCGACTCGATCGGAAACAGTGGGAATGCCTGTGGAGACTTCGTCGGATGAAATCGAATTTTCGGCTAGGAAGGACAGCACGACAGCACGATTTTTTTCCATAGCTGCTTTCAAAGACGGGAGGTCTTCTGCAGTGACAGCGAAGCGCACGGGCCAGATGGCGAGTGTCGCTTTGACTTCGCGCTCGGACAGGCCGCGGACGGTGAGATAGCGGTCGAACTCGCGGCCTTTTTGGACGGCCTTGCCAATCAAGACGCCAAAGATGGCGAGGCCGGCGACGAGCAGCACACCGAGCACCGCGAAAGAACGGGTAGTTATCATGATTTGGTGAAGAGAAATGCGGACGATACCAAGGGTGGTTCAAACTGGCTCTCCGCGCGATCGATCCCCGACGCCATCTTCAAAAAACTCAACCTTGCCGCAGCGCGGGCACGAGTAGACGTCGAGGGCCAACCGGTTGAGCGTCATTTTGTGGAAGAGGACTTCGTCAAAAGCCTTCATGCCCTCGTGGAGAAAGCGGGGGCCATGATACTTCAAAGGCTCCTGACAGCGGAGGCAGGCCAGTTGAATCGGCATATTAACTCCGCAAAAACTCGTCCAGCGAGGCTCGCGTGATGCGCCAGGTGGAGCCGATTTTTTTGCCCTTCAGGGAGCCGTCGGTGAGCGTGGCGATGACGTCGGTTTCTTCGACTTTGAGGATTTGCGCGACGGCGGCGGGGCTGAGGAGTTCGGGGAGGCCGTTGTCGGCTGACGCGGATGAGGGTGCGGTGGCGGAGGGGACGTTGGTGACGCTGCCGGGTGCCGAAGAAACGGATACGGGCGCGCCTCCGGCGGGCGGGGTGCCTTGGGGGGCGAACATGCCGCCGGGCTGGTTCATCATCTGGTTCGCGAGGCCGAAACCCATGGCGATCTCGGCGGCGGAGCCGGCAGCGCCTCCGCCGTTACCTTTGCCGAGGCCTTCGGCCATTTGCAGTTTCACGTAGTCGTTGAGGTTGCCGATGGCAGCCATGCTCGAACGTTTGTCGATGGCCTGCTCGACCTCGGGCGGGAGCGAGACGTTTTCGACGATGAAGCTGACTATCTCGATACCGTACTTGGCGATGATCGTGGGATTGATGATCGGGCGGAGAGCTTCGCCGAGTTCGCCGTAGCGGGAGGCGACGTCGAGGACGGGGACTTTGGCGGTGGCGAGGGCGTCGGTGAAGACGCTGACGACGCGCGAGCGCATGGTGTCATTGAACTCGTCGAGGCGGAACTGGTGATCGGTGCCGGCGACTTCTTTGAGGAAGGTTTTCACGTCGACGATTTTGAAGTCGTAGGTGCCGAAGGCACGGGCGCGGACGATGCCGAAATCGGCGTCGCGCATCATGATCGGGTTGGACGTGCCCCACTTGTTGCCGGTGAAGAGGCGCGTGTTGACGTAGTAGACGTCGGCTTTGAAGGGGCTCTCGAAGCCGTACTTCCAGCCCTTGAGCGTGGAGAGGACGGGGATGTTGTCGGTCGTGAGCGTGTGTTTGCCGGGGCCGAAGGTGTCGCCGAACTGGCCGAGGTAGATGAACTGGGCGGTCTGCGATTCGCGCACGATGAGCTGCGCGTTGCGTTTGATTTCCTTGTCCTCGTCGGGGAAACGCCAGGACAGCGTGTCGCGGGAGTCGTCTTCCCACTGGATGATTTCGAGGAACTGCGTCTTGAGGTAGTCGAACAGGCCCATGTGCGTGCTGAGTATTTTGCTGAGTTAGCGGCGCGAGTGAGAGAACGTCAGCGGGAGCTGGCGGAGTTGGCCGCGGTGGGACGGACCGTAGCGCGCGCGGCGCGAATGTGGAGTGGGAATTGCGGAAATAGAAACGCGGGCGCGGCGTGTAATGTGGGAGGATGAGTTGGTCGGAGGGAATGTGTGGAACTCAGGAAGGCTGGAAAAAGGCAGGGGAGTACGGAGTGCGCGGAGGGAGTGGAGTGCGGAGGGGACGGCTCGCTGGCGCTCGCCGCTACCTGTTGACGGCGGGCGTCGGGCCGTTTGCCTGTTGCGCCATGGCAAAACCCGACGAGCCCAAGGTGATTTTTTCGATGATCCGCGTCTCGAAGAAAATCGAGCGCAAGGAAATCCTCCGCGACATCTCTCTGTCGTTTTACTACGGCGCGAAGATCGGCGTACTGGGTTTCAACGGCTCAGGAAAATCCTCGCTGCTGCGCATCCTCGCCGGGCGGGACAAGGATATCGACGGGCATGTGCATTTTGAACCTGGATACGCCATCGGGTTTCTCGAACAGGAGCCGCAGCTCACGGCTGGCGCGACGGTGCGCGCGTGCGTGGAGGAAGGCGTGAAGCATCTCACCGATCTCACGGCGGCGTATGACGCGACGTGGGACGAGATCGACGCGGCGAAGACCGACGAGGAGCGCGACGCGATCACTAACAAGCAGGGCGAGCTCCAGGAAAAGATCGATGCGGCGGGCGCGTGGGATGTCGCGCCGCAGGTGGAAATGGCGATGGACGCGCTGCGGTGTCCGCCGGGCGATCAGATCGTGGACAATCTTTCGGGTGGTGAGCGGCGGCGCGTGGCATTGGCGCGGCTGCTGTTGCAGAAGCCCGCGATCCTCCTCCTCGACGAGCCGACGAATCATCTCGATGCGGAGAGTGTGCAGTGGCTGGAGCAGCATCTCGCTCGTTACGAAGGAACGGTTATCGCGGTGACGCACGACCGGTACTTTTTGGATAACGTCGCACAGTGGATTCTCGAGCTCGCGTATGGCCATGGCACGCCGTGGAAGGGGAACTATTCGTCGTGGCTGGAGCAGAAGCAGGCGCGGCTCGCGGTCGATCAACGCACGGAAGATCGCCGTCAGAAGGCGATGGCGCGCGAGCTCGCGTGGATCCGCCAGTCGGCGAAGGCGCGTGTGGCTAAATCGCAGGCGCGCATCAGCGCGTACGAGGCGATGGTGAAGGAAAACAATCCCGAGAAGGAAAAGGAGTTTGAGCTGCTCATCCCGCCTGGACCGCGGTTGGGCGCGCTCGTCGTGGAGGCGAGGAATGTCGGAAAGAGTTACGGGGACCGTGTGCTGTTCGAAGGCGTCACGTTTTCGCTGCCGCCGGGCGGCATCGTGGGCGTGATCGGGCCGAACGGTGCGGGTAAGACGACGATGTTCCGGCTCATCACGGACGTGGAGAAACCGGATACAGGCGAGTTGCGCGTCGGGCCGTCGGTGAAGATCGCACACGTCGATCAGTCGCGCGACTCGCTGCCGGATGGGCAGACGATTTTTCAGGCGATCAGCGATGGCGAAGAAATCCTGCGGCTCGGCAATCGTGAGGTGAACGCCCGCGCTTACTGCGCGCAGTTTGGGTTCACGGGCGCGGATCAGCAGAAGAAGGTTGGCGTGCTTTCCGGCGGTGAGCGCAATCGCGTGCATCTGGCGCGTCTGCTGAAGAGCGGCGCGAATCTGATCCTGCTCGACGAACCGACGAACGATCTCGATGTGAATTCGATCCGCTCGCTGGAGGAAGGTCTGGAGAATTTCGCGGGTTGCGCGGTGGTCGTGTCGCATGATCGTTGGTTTCTCGACCGCGTGGCGACGCACATTCTGGCGTTCGAAGGCGACAGCGCGGTGCAGTGGTGGTCGGGCAACTACTCGAGTTACCTGGAGGATTTCCGCCGGCGTAAAGGCAAGGAGGCGGACCAGCCGCACCGGATCAAGTATCGGAAGCTGGCGCGGTGAACACGGTAGGCAGGGCGTGGATGCTGGCGTGGTCTGCGTGTAGCTGCGCTTGTTAAAGCGTGGTGGCTTGCGACGTTGAGGCCACGTTCTTGCGAACGCGGCTACGTCGGAGCGGACACGGCTACGGGATGGGGCGACGGCGTGCGCGACAAGGGCGTCGCGCCTCCATCGGAAAGATCGGGCGGCATGTTCCCGCTTGCATCCACAGTGCGGATGCGGATGAGCTCGGCGGCTGCGGGAGGCTCCGGGATGAACGGCGGTCTTCCGTTCCAGCCATAAACCCAATGAAAAATCAGCGATTCCTCTTCGCCGTGCTGTCTCTGACGGCGCTGGCTTCAACCGCATCCGCCGCGCGTCTTTATGCGCAGCCTTCCATCGCCTTCGCCGCATTGGATACGTTTAAAACCGCCACCGGGCCCGCCCTCGCGGTCGGTGCGACCCTCGGGGGAAAACATTCCGTGGAAATCGAAGGCAGCCGCTTCGAGCCCGAGGATGACTACGGCAGCGAGTTCGATCTCACGATGACCCCTTTCATTCTCAGCTACAGCTATGAGTTCCCCATTTCTGGAAACCTGAGCGGTGCGACGGGGCTTTCGGCCGGGCTGGTGATGCTGGAGGCTGAGTTTACGGATTATGACTACGCGGGTTTTCCTTTCATCCGGCCATACCGCGCGACGGCGGACGATGAAGCGTTTGCGGCGGGTTTTCACGCGGGCGTTGCGTACCAGTTGAGCGAACATTTTTCGCTCACGGCCCGCGCGAAGGCGCTTCGGATGGACAAGTCGCTTGTGCTCGCGACGTACCAGACGTTTTTGGTTTTCCAGTTGGGAGTGGACTGCCGGTTCTGATTGCGCGGCGATCGAAACGGGAAAACTGCGCACGCTCATTCGCGCGTAACTTCCCGTTGCGGGCGGCATGGGGCGAGCTAGCGTTTTTGCGCCATGCCGTTGTCTGTTGAATGCTCGCTCTCATACCAGGTCCTTTCGCCCGCGGCGCATTTCACGTTCAATATTCTGGCGGGAAACGACGCGCAGCAGCGGTTGCTGGCGGAGCAGTTGGTTTTCAAGCCCGAGGTGCCGCTCGAAAAAGTGACGACCTCGAAGGGCAACCGTGTGGTGCGCGTCGAGGCGCCGGCGGGCGCGTTTGACGTGCGCTACACGGCGACAATCGAGTTGTTGCGGCCACCGCTTCCGACGGAAGTGAAGGCGGATAATCCGGGGCGGCTGCATCTGTCGATTCTGACGTACATGCTGCCAAGCCGGTATTGTGAAAGTGATCGTTTCACGCAGCAGGCGTGGGAGCTTTTCGGTAGAATTGAGAATCGTGCCGAGCAGGTGCGGGAAATCTGCCGTTGGGTGGATGCCAATCTCGCCTACACGCCGGGCGCGACGGATTCGCGGACGTCGGCGTGGGATGTGTGGCAGCAGCGCAAGGGCGTGTGCCGCGACTACACGCATCTCGCGATCGCGTTGTGCCGCGCGCTGAACATTCCGGCGCGTTATGTCAGTGGATACGCGGCGGGGCTGGAGCCGATGGATTTTCATGCGTGCTTCGAGGCGTATCTCGGCGGGCACTGGTACTTGTTCGATCCGACCGATCAGATCACGAGCGACCGCATCGCGGTCATTTCTCGCGGGCGCGACGCGGCCAACGCGCCGCTGACGACGATCTTCGGACGGGTGATCAACGGCGCGGTGAACGCGCGCTGCGATTCTGCGCCGACGGGTGGCGCACCCGAGGCTGCGAGTAGCGCGGCACCGGCGGCGTGAACGGATTTTCGGTTGGGCGGCGG
>CAMLSH010000064.1 GCA_946482625.1 uncultured Opitutaceae bacterium | reverse complement strand
CTCATAATCCCTTGGTTGCGGGTTCGAATCCCGCAGGGCCCACCAATTTTCCAACCGTGAGCCGCGCGCGTGTGGTGAGCGACACGAAGAATGCCGTCACGTAAGCGTGCGGCTGGGCTTTCGATTACCACTGAGCGACCGACTTTCCAGTGACCAAAAGCGCCGGGCGCTAAACAAATTCTGCCGGCCGCGGCGCTCATACGGCGATGAACCGCGAGTATGATTAACCGGATGCCGCTAAGTTCGTGGATCTTGCTGTTGCTTGGACTGCTTGTCCTCACTTGCCGCGCCGCGCCGGCCGATCCGGGGCTTGGCGAGGTCGCCGCGAAGGTGAAGGCGATGCCGGGTGTCGAGATTGAAGCCGAGTTCGTGAGCCCTTCGGTGGTGCCGATCACCTTCCGCATCGCGGCAGGCGGCTTCTTCTATGCGAAGTACCCAGCGAGCGAGCAGTACACCGACGCAGCGACGAAAACGACCTACTTTGCCGATCGGCAGGAGTACACGACGATACCGCGGGCGCCGGGCAATCCGTTGCCCGTCGGCTTCGGCGCACTTTGGCCGGACGCCGCCGATGCATATCGGCAGACAGGTCCGACAATCGAAGGCCGGTTTCACGATTGGGATTGTTACCAGATCCCTTGCAAGGGTGCGACCGATCACATCATCGACCTCTTCGTCGAGCGGGACACGCTGATGCCTCGTGGAACCCGCGTTGAGCTCAAGGGCGTACGCTACGAAACCGTTTATCGCACGGTGCGGGTGGCGCCACAGGATCGCCGGCTCGTTACCTTCGTCCGGCCTCCGGACGCCTGGCCGGCAGGGGAATTCAATCCGCTCACCGGCTTGATAAAAGCCGGCGCAACGCTCCCGCCAATCTCGGGCCGCGACGTCCACGGAAACGTTGTGTCACTGGCCGATCTCATCGGTCCTACCGGCCGGGGAGCGGTCGTGAATTTTTGGTTCTCCGCCTGCTCGGAATGCGTCCGCGAAATGCCTTACCTCGCGAAACTTCAGCCGTATCTCAAAACGCAGGGGATCGCATTCGTAGGGATAAACACCATCGACAAAAGCGAGGTCGCGCGCCGTACGTCCGAGAAAAACGCTCTGTCTTTCCCCACCATCGTCGGAGAGGACGCCCTCATGCTGACGCAGAAGGCCGGAGTGCAGGCGTATCCCGTGACGCTCATCCTCGACAAGGATCTGCACGTGGTGGACGCCGTGATGGGCTACGATCCCGTGCGGGTGGAAAAAGCGCTCAGCTCTCTTGGCGTGCAGTTGCCAACCTTGACCAAATAACAGGCGCGCACGCGCGACGACCGGCTTTCGCTCGCACGTCTGAAGCGATGGTTGTGCGCGAAACCGCCCCCGTGCTTGTCACTTGCTGCCAAGGTCACGGAGGACCCGAGTGCGGCAGACCTTCAGAATCTCGTCCGCCAGCGGGGAGTCGTCTGGACACGCCCGCGACAACACCAATGCGCCCACGACATGCGCAAGCGTGTCGATCCGCGCGGCCCGCGCCTCGGCTTTCGCACGTGCGTCCTCGGCCTCGTCTGCGCTCTCCAGGATAGCCAGCTGGCTTTCGATTCCGGCGGCAAAGGCTTCCTTGATCGATTTCGGCTGACGCGCGGCATCTCCCGATAGCGCAGCCAGCGTGCAGCCTTTGGCGGGCGCATCCCGGTGTTTCCGGGACAGGTATTCCTTAACGAACGAAGCTGCATCAATGCCGACGAGATTTCCGGCTGACTGAGAAAAACTGCTGGCCGCCGCTTCTGCCATCAGGTCGGCCTTGGACCCGAAATGCTTGTAGAATCCGCCGTGAGTAAATCCGGCGGCTGCCATTAAGTCGGCTACGCCTATCCCATCGTAGCCGCGTTCACGGAACAGCTTGGAGGCGGTCTCAACGATGTGCGCGCGGTTCTCTTGGGCCTGTGCTTTGGTTACCTTCATTTTTGTAGATGTCCTCCTGAAACAAAGGCCCCAATCGGTATTGATGTCAATCGTCATCAAAATTGCTTGACGTTTAGATTATGATCATAATCTTCTGCTGCCGTACCCACCCTCCGGTGAACAGAAAGACTCCATGACCAATAAAACGTTGTTTCAGCCCTACACCCTCGGTCGCCTCACTCTCTCCAATCGAGTCGTCCTGGCGCCGCTCACGCGCAACCGCGCCGGCGCGGGCTTCGTCCCGAGCGAGTTCGCCGCCACCTATTATAGCCAGCGCGCATCGGCTGGCCTGCTGATCTCCGAGGCTTCGCAGATCTCGCAACAGGGCCAGGGTTATCAAGACACGCCCGGGATCTACTCCCCGGCGCAGATCGACGGCTGGCGCAAGGTCACTGATGCCGTCCATGCGAAGGGCGGGCGGATTTTTTTGCAGCTGTGGCATGTAGGGCGGGTCTCGCACGTCGACCTGCAGGAGAACGGCGCCGCGCCGGTCGCGCCCTCGGCTATTCGGGCAGAGACCCAAACGTTCGTGAACAACCGCTTCGTGACTGTATCCGCTCCTCGGGCACTGGAACTCGATGAACTGCCGGGGATCGTCCGTGATTTCCGGAAAGCTGCGGCCAACGCGATTGCCGCTGGTTTCGATGGCGTCGAAATCCACGGCGCCAACGGCTATCTACTGGACCAATTCGTCAAGGACGGCTCCAACGTGCGCACCGATGCGTACGGCGGCTCCATTGAGAATCGCGCGCGGTTGCTGCTCGAAGTGGCGGCCGCCGTTGTGAGCGAGATCGGCGCCGAACGCACGGGCGTCCGCATCTCGCCCGTCTCGCCGGCCAACGGTGTTTCGAGCAGCGATCCGCAAGCGCAGTTCGACTACATCGTCGATCAACTCAACACGCTCGGCCTCGTCTATCTTCATGTTGTCGAAGGCGCGACGGGCGGCCCACGGGACATCACGCCGTTCGACTTCGATTCGCTGCGCCGGCGATTCAAGAACACCTACATCGCCAACAACGGCTACGACCGCGATCTGGCGACCACCCGGCTCACTGAGGACAAGGCGGATCTATTCGCTTTCGGGCGCCCATTCATCGCCAACCCCGATTTGGTGGAACGGCTCAAGGCCGATGCGCCCCTCGCGAATTTCAATCCAGCAACGCTCTACGGCGGCGGCGCCGAGGGATACATCGACTACCCGACTCTCACTGAAGCCACCGCTCTGTAAAGCCGACGAGGCCCCGCATCGTCGAAGCTTCGACCTACACCTCACGCATCGGGCCAGGCCCATTTCAACCATTCAACCCAGAGAGAAAATAGATGACTAAAAACATGAACACCCGTTCCTCCGTCCTTATCACAGGTGCCTCCACCGGCATCGGTGCCACATACGCCGAGCGCTTCGCGCGCCGCGGCCACGATCTCGTGCTGGTCGCTCGCGATAAGGCCCGACTGGATACACTAGCGGCCCGCTTGCGCCAGGAAACCGGCGTGGCCGTCGATGTCCTTCCGGCGGATCTCACCAAGATCAATGATCTTGTCGCAGTCGAAGCACGCCTGCGCGACGACACCCGCATCGGAACTCTGATCAACAATGCCGGCATCGCGCAGTCCGGCAGCTTCATCGAGCAAACGCCCGACGCGGTTGCGCGGCTCATCGCACTCAACACGACCGCCCTCGCGCGGCTCGCCAGCGCGGTCGCCCCGCGGTTCGTGCAGGCTGGTGAAGGCGCGATCGTCAACATCGGCTCGGTCGTTGGTCTGGCGCCGGAATTCCAGATGTCGGTTTACGGGGCGACCAAAGCCTTCGTGCTCTTCCTGTCCCAAGGGCTGAGTCTCGAGCTATCGCCCAAAGGCGTTTACGTCCAAGCCGTGCTCCCTGCGGGAACCTACACGGAGCTCTGGGAGCGTGCGAATATCGATATCAGTGCGTATCCCGAAATGATGAAAGTGGACGAGTTGGTGGATGCTGCGCTGGTCGGCTTCGATCGCCGTGAACTCGTGACGATCCCGCCACTGCACAACGCTGCACGCTGGGATGCCCTCAACGCCACGCGCCAGGCCCTGCTTTCAGACATCAAACAAGCACGTGCGGCGGAGCGGTACCAGACTGCCTCATAGTCAATTTGTGAATACGCACAGACGCCGACAATCCCGCTGAGCCTACTATGAACTCTCCCATCGCAAACCAAGTCACCCTCGTCACCGGGGCTTCCACCGGCATCGGCCGGGAAATCGCCCAACTGCTCGCGCAGCGCGGCGCTCGTGTCTTCGGCACCGCCCGCAATCCAAAATCCGCCAGCCCCGTCCCTGGCGTTGAGTTCGTCCGCATGGACGTGACTGACGACGCCAGCGTCAGCGAAGCGATCCAGGGGATTGTTCAAAAAGCAGGCCCCATCGAGGTGCTGGTGAACAACGCCGGTTACGGCCTCATTGGCGCGCTGGAGGAAACGACCCTTCAGGAAGCACGGGACCAATTTGAAACCAATTTCTTTGGCGTGCTGCGGGTGACCAACGCCGTGCTGGCCCGGATGCGGCAGGCGGGCTACGGTCGCATCGTCAACATCAGCTCAGTGGTCGGTTTTATTCCCGCCCCTTTCATGGGCATGTATACGGCGAGCAAGCACGCGGTCGAGGGCTACACCGAGACCTTGGATCACGAGGTGAGGCAATTTGGGGTGCGTGCGGTGTTGATCCAACCCTCCTATACCAAAAGCAACATCAGCCAAAATGAGAAGACGGCCCAAACTCATCTCGACGCCTATGCCGTTCATCGGCAGCGCATGCACGAACTGGTGGGGAAGGGCGTCAAGCAGGGGGATGACCCCCAGCTCGTGGCAGAAGCCGTGTGGCGGGCGGTGACGGCGAAATCGCCTCGGCTTCGTTATCCCGTCGGCAAAGGCGTGCTTGTGAGCCTACTGCACCGTTTTGCTCCTGTCGCGCTGTTCGACCGGGCGATTCGAAAAGAATCCGGTCTGGGCTGATTCTCCAAGCCTCGCGTTCCCTATCACCAAACCCAAAGCCGAGAGGCATAATCCATGAAGGCACTCATCTTAAAAAAATACGGCAAACCCGACCAGGTCCAGTTTGCCGATATTCCACGCCCTGCGATCAAACCGGATGAACTCCTTGTGCGGATTCACGCTGTCGGTCTGAACCCCATCGACACGATGATCCCGAAGGGGTCGTTTAAACCCATCCTCCGGTTCCAATTGCCCGCCACGTTGGGCAGCGATCTGGCGGGCGTCGTGGTGGAAACGGGCAGCCAGGTGACTCGCTTCAAGGTGGGTGACGCGGTCTTCGCCAGTGTCTTTGACCTGGGCAACGGCTCTCTTGCGGAGTTTGCGGCGGTGCCCGAAAGCGCCGCCGCTTTGAAGCCGGCGAATCTGGATTTCGTGCAGGCGGCCTCGGTCCCGATGGTCGGGTTGACGGCATGGCAGGCGCTTAAAGAGCGGGCGCGGGTTAAACCGGGTCAAAAAGTGTTCATCCCAGCCGGCTCCGGCGGCATCGGCACTTTCGCGATCCAGCTCGCGAAGCACCTCGGCGCGAAAGTGGGAACGACGACAAGCACGGGCAACATCGAGCTGGTGCGGAGCCTCGGAGCCGATGAAATCGTCGACTACAAGACGCAGGAGTTCGAAGCAGTGCTGAATGACTACGATGTGGTGCTGGGCACTGTCAGAGGCGACGCGATCCAGAAGTCGCTTCAAATACTGAAGACCGAAAGCAGCGTCGTCTCGCTTGTTGGTCCTCCGGACGCCGCTTTCGCGCGAGCCCGTGGCATGAATGTCTTGATGAAGTTCGTGTTCGGTCTGCTCAGTGGGAAAATAATCCGCCAGGCCAAGAAGCGTGGCGCGGCGTATTCATTTCTCTTCGTGCATCCTGACGGCGGACAGCTCGGGGAAATCGGAGAGCTTCTCAAGGCGTGCAAGATCCGTCCGGTGATCGACAGAATATTTTCGTTCGATCAAGCGAAGGACGCACTCGCCTATCTCGAGAAAGGACGGGCGAGAGGAAAAGTCGTCGTGCAGATGAAGTGAAGCGGGGCACTGGAGCGAAATCGGACCGTCTGGACATGATGGTCCGATAGATGGCGGCGGAAAGTGGCGGAGGAAGTTGTGTCGCGCTGGATACAGCTTTTCCTGCGGGATCGTAACCCCGCTCCATGATCCAGCTTGAGACTGCGCATCCGGATTTTACGTCTTACGGACTTTCTTGCGTGCGGTGGAATCCGTCTCCGATGCGGCGGCCCGATCATCACAACGAGATCCAGTTAAACATGCTGTGCCGCGGGCGCGTTACGTACTTGATCGGGGCGGAGAAGGTCAAGGTGCGGGCGGGGCACTTGACCGCGTTCTGGGCGGCGATTCCGCACCAGATCATCGATTACGAACCCGACACGGAATACTATGTCGCGACACTGCCGCTCGCCTGGTTCCTGCAATGCGAGCTGCCGGACACGCTGGTGCAGCCACTGATGCGGGGCCAGGTGGTGGAGGAGCCGAGCGTCGAACGCGGCGACTTCGACGCGGCGTTTTTCCGTCAATGGACCGCCGACTTAAACGCTGATGTCAGAGGCATCCGGGAAATCGTGACGACCGAGATGGAGACACGTCTTCGGCGGCTGGCGGTTGCGCTCGAAGCTGTGAGGACGGGATCTCGGAAGCGCGCGCACGCCAAGTTGCAGATCGGCGGACTCAACAAGGTCGAGCGCATGGTCTGCTACATCGCGCAGAACTATATGGAGCCGGTCACGGCGGACGACATCGGGCGGGTGGCCGGGCTGCATCCGAACTCTGCGATGCGGCTTTTTAAGAAGACGTTTGGTTCAACGCTGGTGGACCATCTGACGCATCACCGCGTTTTCCACGCCAAGCGGCTGCTGGCGACATCGGATCAGAAGATCGTCGATATCGCATTCAGCTCGGGGTTCAACTCGATCAGCCGCTTCAACGAAGCGTTCCGACGCGCCTGCGGTTGCAGCCCGCGGGCTTTTCGCGCGGAGCACGATCTGGGCGCCGCGGAGTGACCGGTGCCCAGATCGCGGGAGAAGTCCCGACCGCCTGCTAATGTGTGCGGTGCGTGCCCGCGGAGCTGATACACGATTATCGAGCGCGCTTTAGAAGCGGACGGTGATGCTCGCCATCAACTGACGGCCATCGAGGTAGATGTTCGAGGGAACCTGCTTGGAGCCGTAGACTTGGTACCGCAACTTGTCCGTGAGGTTCACGCCCTGAATGGCGATCTGGATGTTTTTCGTGATGTCGTAGTTCAGCGAAGCGTCGAGGTCGCCGTAGCCGAGCATCGTCTG
The DNA here is from genome assembly GCA_946482625.1 of uncultured Opitutaceae bacterium. The sequence goes on along the minus strand of CAMLSH010000064.1, from coordinate 4,721 downwards.
GCTGAGCAGGCCGGCATTCACGAAGTACGCGAAGCCGGTGATGAAATCGGAGCGGTAGTTGTACGCGACGCGGGCCGAGAACGGGCCTTTTTCGTACATCGCGACGATGTTGTAGCTATGCCGGGAGAGATTCGTCAGCGGTGTGGTGACGGTGCCCGCGCCGGTGACCGTGGTCGGCGTGGAGCTGTCGACGTAGGTGAAGTTCGACTGCAGGCCAAAGCCATCGAGCGGTTTTGGAAGGAAGGAGAAGAACTGTTGGAAGCCGGCCTCGAAACCCTGGATCGTGGCGGGATTCAAGTTGCGGGACGTGCTGATCACGTAGGTGACGCCGTCGTACGTGCGCTGTTCCGAGAAGCTCGAGATGAAGCCTTTGACCTCTTTGCGGAAGCCCGCGAGGTAGACCAAATCGGATTTGTTGAAGTAGTACTCCAGCGAGAGATCGAAGTTGGTGCCGCGAACTGGTTTGAGGTCCGGGTTGCCTTGAGATCCGGAATTGAGCGCAGGATTGACCGGGTTGGCGTTCAACGTGAGCGAGGGCGAGAGCGAGCCGAAGTTCGGACGCGTGATCGTCTTCGACGCGGCGGCGCGGAGGGAGAGATGCTCGTTGAAGTGCAGGCGTCCGTTGAAGCTCGGGAGGTAGTTCCAATAGGAGCTCTTCAGATTGAGCGGGACGGCGGAGGCGGAGTTGGGACCTTGGAAGCCATTGGTGTCCTCTTTGGTTTCCACGGCGCGCAGGCCGATGTTGCCATCGACTCTGTAGCCGCCGATCGAGCCGGCGAACTGCGGCATCAGGTAAAAGGCTGTAGTGGTTTCTTCGATATCGAAGAGGCTGAGCCGGTTGACCGTGGCGGAGGTGTCAGGGGTGTTGGTGGCGCCGTAGGTTCTGTAGAACGCGTTGGCATCGCGCATGACTGCGGTGCTGCCGGTGAGGTACAACGGAATCTGCGGTTCGCTGTAGCCGGTATAAAAGTCGCGGATGGGCGACGGGCCCCATTGACCTGGGTACTGGCTCAGCAGATTGGCGGAGGCGGGGATCGTGTAAGAGCCGAGGAAAAGGCCGGTCGGGTAATTGTCGCTCGTGGTGGTCGAGTAGCGCATGCCGGCGGCGATCTTGGAGAGGAAGCCTTTCCTGATGTTGTATTCGGCGTCGATGCGCGCGGCGTTGCCTTCGGTGTTGGAGGGGAAGAGGCGGTAGTTGACCTGATTGAGGCGATAGACGCCCGGGTCCTGCAGGTTCACGCCCGCGATCTGCACCGAGGGAATCTCACCCACGAGATCGTAGGTCAGCGAGGGAATGGTGACAGAGGCGAAGACGAGATTGTTGTAGAAGCGGTTTGAGCTGGTGTAGCGGTTGGCGTCGAGCTTCACCGTGAGGTCGCGCGTGGTGAAGCGGCCGCCGAGGTTGAACATTTCGAGTTTGTTTTCGAGGTCGCGAATGAAGCCATAGGCCGTGCCCGTGACGTTGGCAAAGGTGGCGGAGCGGACTGCGGTCGAGCTGCCGTCGAACATGGTGCCGGAGCCGGCGACGACGTTTGTGGAGGAGAGGGCGGTGACGAATTGCACCGTGTCCTGGATGTTGCGCCACTTGTTCGGATTGTAGCCAACATAGAACTGCCAGTTGTCGGTCGGCTGCCATTCGAGGACGGCGTTGAAGCCCTCGGTTTTGAATTCGCCGTAGGAGGAGTTGACGTTGTAGCCGCTCGCGATGAGCGCTGTCGGCACGCCGGTGGTGGCGGTCGAACTGGCGACCGGATTGCCGATGCTGATGGCATCTTCGCGCCAGGGCGTGGTGATGTCGCTGAGGGCGACGAGCAGCCCGATCTTGCCGAAGCCGTCGGTCTTCCGGGAGGCGTTGACGAAGACGTTGTAATTTTGCTCGTTCTTGTCGCGGAGCCTCGAATACGAGGTGCCGGCGGTGATGCCGCCGCCGTAGCCCTCGGCGAAGTCGGAGGGTTTGCGCATGCGGACGTCGACGAGACCGCCGAGGCCGCCGTCGATCTGGTTTGCCGCGGCGGTCTTGTAGACGTCGATGCCCGCGATCAACGCGGAGGGAATTTGTGAGTAGTCGAAGGTGCGCTGGCCGACGCCGACGCCGGCCGTGCCATTGGCGATGCCGCCCGGCGTGATCACCTGGCGGCCGTCGAGCGTGTTGGTGATCTGGTTGAGACCGCGAATGGTGACGGCGCCGTTACCGCCAAGGCCGGAGAATGTATGCGCAAGTTGGACACCGGGGACGCGGGAAAGCGCGTAGGAGGCGTTGATGTCAGGGAGCTTGTCGATATCGCTCGCCACGATCGAGTCGACGACCTGCGAGCTGGATTGTTTGATTTCCGCCGCGGAGGACAGGCTGCTGCGGAAGCCCTTCACGACGAAAGCTTCGAGGTCTACGATCTTTTCATCCGGGGAAGTGGCGTCGGTCGGAGGAGTGGGCGCGGTTTGTCCGGACAAGGGGAGGCAGGCGGCTGACAAGAGCGCCAGAATGCCGGCGCTCGCGGGTAGTTTCAGTTTTGCGTGCATGTTGGGTAGGACAGCGCCGCGGAACGACCCAGGCGCTGGTTGGTTGGGTGGGGATTGCTACTGGAATCGACGATACGCCGTTGCGGCGCTAAAGGGTGGATGCTTCCGGGGAGGTGACGGATGGCATGCGGAAATCATGGAACCGGCTGTGGAGGGTTGGCCGGGGCCGACCAAGCCGAGCCGGATTTAATCCGACGCCGGGCGAGAGGGAGATGCAGGGTGGGCCTGAAAGGACGGGTCGCGCTAGGGCGAGTGGGTATGGGTGGAACTGGCTCTCATCTTACCTGAACCGTTCTCGTGGAACTCCCCGCATCTGGCGCAAGTAATTCCAGTATTCTAACCTGATTGCCCGCCGCCACGAGCGCCGGCGGTTTGCGCGGTGCCGCGGCGCACCACCGGCTTTTTCCGCGAAATTGCCTGCGGGACATTTCCCTCTGCTATCAATTATCCCCGTTGACAGAGCTCTCTGCGGAAATTCGCGTCGGTGCGTGCCGACTTCCCTGCAAGATATAGCGGACCGCGCCGGCGTTCATCGCTCGACCGTTTCGCTCGCATTGCGCAACGACCCCAGAATAGCCGAGGCGACCCGCCAGCGTATCAACGCGCTCGTGCAGGAAATGGGCTACCGCACCAACCCTCTCATCGCCGCCTTGATGCAGTCGCGCCGAAGCGGCCGGCAGCTGAAACACGTCACCCTGGCGTTTGTGACGAACTATCCCGAGCGCTACGCGTGGCGCCCGACGCGCCACAAGCGGCCGGACTTTTTCCCGGGGGCCGAGGCGCGTGCAAAGGAACTCGGCTTCCGCCTCGAGCATTTCTGGCTCGCCGAGCCAGGCATGACCCCGCAGCGCTTCTGCGACATTCTTTCGAACCGGGGCATCACGGGAGTGATCGTTGCGCGGTTGCCTCCAGGGTGCCACACGATCGGTCTCTTGTGGGAAAACTTTTTCTCCGTTGCCATGGGGATGACGCTGCTTTCGCCCAAGCTCCATCGCGTAACGGAAAACCACTACAACACCGTTTCCCAAGCGATGAAACAGTGCGTCGCGCGGGGTTATGCGCGTGTGGGGTTTGTGTTTGCCGATGCGAACGACAGCCCCGAAGTCGGAGATCGCTGGGTGGGCGCCTATCTGCGCGGCCAGATGTCGTTTCGACCCGAGGACCGTCTGCCGTTGTGTCCGGGAGAGCCCACGACCCAATCGCAATTCGCCGCTTGGACGCGCCAACACAAGCCGGATGCCATCATCGCGCTCAACGCCCCCCGCGTCCAAGCATGGCTCGAGGATATGGGCAAAAAAGTCCCGCGCGATGTCGGGCTCGTCGAACTCGAGCAGAAGCCGGAGGACGACATCGCAGGGGTTCACTATGAGCCGGAAAAAATCGGCGCCCTTGCCGTGAACATGCTCATCGGTCTGATGCATCGAAACGAAAAAGGGATTCCGGAAAATCCGCACGAGGTGTTGTTGTGCGGAGAATGGTACGAGGGGCATACCCTCCCTCCGCGGACTTAGATTTCAGATACGTTCGCCTGCTCGGATCGGGGTTCATCGGAGAGGCGGGACTTTGTTGTCTCTGTCAGTGGGATTCGCGCGGTGGACACCTTGAAATCGCGGAATTCAACGATGTCGCGCATCGCCGTTCTGGCGCGCCCTGCTCGGCTCGTCTTAGTCCGGTCACGTTAGCTGCTTTACCCCCTCACCCCCACAAGCAGCGCGTACCTCCCAACCCCGTGCGCAGCGATTTCACGGACATCGCGCGCCCCTATATACCAACATGCACAAAACACGCCTCCTCTCGGGTCTGGCCTTCGTTGCCATGACCTTTCTCTCCACCGTCAGCGCCTTCGCTTGGGGCAACGGCTACTGCGGCACGATTTCCGGCGGCGACGCCGGGCCTACGGTCACCGTCACCACCGCCACCGATCTGATCAATTACGCGAAGGCCACCACGCCTTACACGATCGTCGTTTCCGGCACGATCAACCTCGGCACCAATGGGCGGGTCAACATCACCTCCGACAAAACCATCAAGGGCGCCAACACCTCCGCCACCGTTCTCGGCACGCTTAACCTGAGCGGCGCGAACAACGTCGTCATCACCAAGCTCAACATCTCCGCCAATACCGGCGATCCCGCGACGAACGACGGCATCTCCATCAACAACTCCACCCGCGTCTACGTCACCAAGTGCACGATCTACGACTG
>CAMLSH010000063.1 GCA_946482625.1 uncultured Opitutaceae bacterium | reverse complement strand
TGCGACGCCGTCAGCGCCTTCGCGATCGCCATGTCCACTTTGTTGCGCGCCTGCAGGAGATTCTGCCGCAGATAACGCCGCGCCGCCTCCGCGTCTTTCGCTTCGATCGCTTCCAGGATCTTCAAGTGCTCGCCCGCGGTCGTTTGCACGCGATGCGCGCTCGTGATCACCGCCATGCGCACAAAATGCAGCCGCTCATTGATGTCCTCCAGCGACTCCGTGAGAAACGGATTCCCCAACGCCTTCGCCAGATTGAGATGAAAGTTCTCATCCGCCCGCACCAGCTCGGCCGCGTCGAACTTCGCACTCGCCTTGATCGCCAGCAACGGCTCCCAAAATAGCCGCTCCCGCTTCGCCACCTCCACATCGAGGCCCGACCGCGCCAGCCGCTCCACGACAAACAGCTCCAGCGCCAGACGCAGATCGTACAAATGGTGCGTCGCCTCCGCATCGGGCTGCTTCACATAGCAGCCCATATTCGGCACCTGATCGACGAGCCCCTGCTCCGCCAGCGCCTTCAACGCCTCCCGCACCGGAATCCGGCTCGCGGAAAACTCCTCGCACAACGTTTTCTCCGCCAGGTGATGCCCCGGCGGATAATGCCAGTTGAGAATCCGCTCGCGCAGTCCCCGCAAAATCTGCGGCCCGAGATGTCCCGCCTGCACATTTTCGCTCGCAGACACGGTCGCCGAGGACGCTGAAGCGGAGTTTTCACGAGTGCGGGCCATGTGCGTTCGCGACGTTCATGAGCCTTCGCGCGCAGCGCAATGCCGAAGGCAATTCCGCGCATAAATGACCGAATACTTAATTGTATACAATGTGGCATACGCAGTGCTTTCGCTTCCGCGCCTTCCCCTCACCATGACCGCCACCCTCCGCCATCACCTCGCTTCATACCGCCGCTCCCGGCTCTCGCCGCGCGTTTCCTCTTCTTTACCGCTCGCCGTCGCGGCCTCCCTTCTCGGCATTGCCGGCGCCTTCGCCCAGTCCGATGAAGTCGTTGTCCTCGACAGCATCACGGCCGAAGCCGAGGCGCTCGACATCTACAGCGTCCTCCCGTCGCGCCCTTCCACCACCGTCTTCGGCACCGACCGTTCGGTGCAGGAAACCCCGCGCTCGATCACCGTCATCGAAAGCTCGCTCACCGATCTCTACGGCATCCGCAGCGTCAACGACTTCGTCTCCGTCACCGCCGGCTCCTTCACCGGAAACTACTTCGGCGTCGCCGGCGCGCTCGATGTCCGCGGCGAACGCGCCGACAACTTCTTCCGCGGTTTCCGCCGCATCGAGAACCGTGGCAACTTCCCCACGCCCATCGCCTCGACCGACTACGTCGAGATCATCAAGGGCCCGCCCCCGCCCGTCTACGGCGGCGGCAAAGTCGGCGGCATTCTCAATTTCATTCCCAAGACCGCGAAGAGCAAAACCGCCAAGTTCATCGAGAAACCCGTCGGCACCGCCTCCGTCACGCTCGGTACCTACGACAAAAAACTCGCCAGCATCGAGTACGGCACGCCCTTCAAACTCTTCGGAAAACGCTCGGGCGTCTACGGCTTCCTCCAAACCGAGGACTCCGAAAACTACTACGACAACATCTACAACAAGGGCACGCTCGCCCAGCTCGCCTTCGACACCGAGCTCTCCGACAGCGTTCTCCTCGAGTACGGTTTCATGGCCCAGTGGGCCGACCTCAATCAGTCGCTCGGCTGGAACCGTGTCACCCAGGAGCTGATCGATACCAACGGCGCCCGCTACCTCTCCGGCCGCGCTGCGCTCAACCTCGACACCAACGGCAACGGCTTCCTCAGCCCGTCCGAAGTCGGCGCGTATTCGCTGGAGCAGTTCGCCTTCGCCGATCCATTCCCCTACGGCGCGCTCTCCGCCAGCCAGCAGGCCGCCTTCCGCCTCGATCCTGCGAGCGTCCACTACACCAGCATCGACCATCACACCGTGCAGGCCGAGAGCATCGACTTTTCTCAGACCGACGCCCTCACCGTCTTCTTCGATCTCACCAAAACTTTCGAGAGCGGCGGTACGCTGAAGAATCAGTCGTTCTACGACTCGATGAACCACACGAAGTACTCCAGCTACGGCTTCACCGCCGACTACGTCGCGATGGTTTTCGAAAATAAAACCAGTGTTAACCTCAAGTTCCAGCCCACCGAAAAAACCAAATTCGAAACCGTCTTCGGCGCATCCTTCCGCTACTCCGACGGCGACGAACGCGAATCCCGAGGCCGCGGCTATCAGGTGCTCGACCGCCGCGACATCTCCGTCGGCGCCACCGGCAACGACCGCTTCGAAGGCGCTCACACCGGCACTGGCAACGTACCCTACAACTGGAGACAAACAGGCGACTTCTCCGACTTCGGCATCTTCGGCCTTCTCGACGTCACGTTCGCCGAAAAACTCGGCCTCATCGTCAGCGGTCGCTGGGACCGCTACGAAGCCACCACCAACGGCACCGACCTCGGCGCGGTCTTCAAGGAAGTCTCCGCCAGCGACTCCGCCTTCACGTACAACGCCAGCCTCACCTACCACCTCGCCGCCGGCCTCACGCCCTACGCCACCCACGCCGAATCGCGTTACCTCGAACTCGGCCAGGGCGGCATGATCGATCGCCTCAATCTCGCCCAAGGCACCTGGATGCAGGACTCCGAGATTAGCGAAGGCGGCATCAAAGCCTCCCTCTTCAAGAAAAAGCTCTACGCCACTCTCGCGTACTACAAGCAGGAGAAAACCGCCTTCAACTCCCAGGCCGGCACCTTCGATACCTACGAGTCCAAAGGCACCGAACTCGAAGCCCGCTTCGCGCCCACCAAAACGCTCAGCTTCACCGCCGCCGCCACCTGGCAAAAAACGCTCCTGAAGAACCCGCCGTTCTTCCTCGGCGTTCCTCCCGGCGCCCTCGGCCTCGATCCTGCGCTCGTCTACGGCGGCCGCTTCGTCTCCACCGGCGGCATCCTCGGCGTACAGACCCCCATCGAGGCGCCCACGCCTCAGAAGGTCTTCTCCCTCGGCACCACCTACACCTCGCCCAAGGGCTGGGGCGGCTCCTTCGGCGGCACCTACGTCTCGTCTTTCTACTCCGGATACGCCCAGCAGATCAAACTCCCCGAGTACACGACCTACCGCGCGGCCATCTTCTACAACACCGGCCCGTGGTCCTTCCGCATCAACGCCAACAACATCTTCGACGAAAAGTCCTACGCCCCGCAGTTCCTCTTCTGGGACACCTTCATCAGCCCCAGCCAGGGACCGACCGCCGAACTTACCGTCACGTACAAGTGGTGACGGGTGTTGTGTAGTTCACGGCGGCGGAAGTTCCGGGATTCATAGCCCACCTTCCGCCGCCGCTGGCCCACCCCGTGCTAAACGTCCAGCACGCCCCCCGCCTCATTCGTCCGATTCCCTCCGTCTACTCGCTACTCACTACCCGCTACTCGCTACTCCAGAGTCATGCCTCTCGCCTTCAACGATCCCTCCGTCATCGCCGAGGTCACCGCGCAGTTCGAAGCCTATGAACGCGCGCTGCTCGGCAACGACGTCGATGCGCTCACCGCCTTCTTCTGGGATTCGCCCCACGCGATCCGCTTTGGGGTCAACGAGCACCTCTACGGCGCCGAGGCCATCGCTGAATTCCGCAAGAACCGCGTGATCAATTTCCGCGACCGCACCCCGCTCCGCACCACCGTGCAGGCCTTCGGCGTCGACACCGCTGTCACCCAATACGAGTACACCGTGGTCCTCGCCGGCCAACTCCGCCACGGCCGCCAGACCCAAGTCTGGATTCGCGTGCCCGACACGGGCTGGCGCATCGCTTCCGCCCACGTTTCCAACACACCACCCGCTCCCTCGTGGCCCGGTTACATCGAGCAGATGTCCGCCGCGCTCCGCCTCCCGCTCTCCGCCGCGCAACGCGAAGGCACCGCCCTCAACCTCGAACGCGCCGCCACCATCGTAGCGCCGCTCCTCGCCTTCTCGCTACCCGACGACCTCGAACCCGCCCACGTCTTCACTCCGTGAAACACCTGCCGCGTCCCCTTCCGATTGTAGGCGGGGTGCCCTCACCCCGCATGATGCCACGCCCACGTTCACGGTCTGCGCTCACATGACTTTCGCCCCCCACACCGCCACCGCGCTCGAGATCTCCGCCGCCATTCGCACGCGGCAGACCACCGCGCGCGCCGTCACCGAGGCGCTGCTCGTCCGCATCTCCGCCACCCACGCGCGTATCAACGCCTTCACGACAGTCACCGCAGAGCGCGCCCTCGCCGAAGCCACCGCCGTCGATCACGCCATCTCCTCCGGCGTCGCCCCCGGTCCGCTCGCGGGCGTCCCCTACGCCGTAAAAAACCTTTTCGACCTCGAAGGCGTCGTCACCGTCGCCGGCTCGAAAATCAACCGCTCCGATCCGCCCGCTACCTCCGACGCCACCGCCGTTGCCCGCCTCAAAGCCGCCGGCGCCATCTGCCTCGGCGCGCTCAACATGGGCGAGTACGCCTACGACTTCGTCACCGAAAACGCTCACGACGGCCCCACCCGCAATCCTCACGATCTCACGCGCTCCGCCGGCGGCTCCTCCGGAGGCAGCGGGGCCGCCGTCGCCGCCGGCCTCGTTCCCATTTCCCTGGGAACCGACACAAACGGCTCCATCCGCGTCCCGTCCTCCTTTTGCGGCCTCTTCGGCCTCAAGCCCACCTACGGTCGCCTCGGTCGTGGCGGCAGTTTTCCCTTCGTCCACAGCATCGACCACATCGGCCCCTTCGCCCGCAGCGTCGCCGACCTCGCCGCTTCCTACGACGCCATGCAAGGCTTCGACCCACGCGACGCCGCCTGCACCGCCCGCGCGCCTGACTTCGCCCTCCCGTCACTGGAGAACGAATACGCCGGGCTCCGCATCGCCACGCTCGGCGGCTACTTCGAAAAAAACGCCACACCTCAAGCACTCGCCGCCGTCGCCACCGTCGCCTCCGCCCTGGGTGCCACCGCCCGCACCGAACTCCCCGAGCCCGCGCTCGCCCGCGCCGCCGGCTACACCATCACCGCCTGCGAAGGCGGACAGCTTCACCTCGAACGCCTCCGCACCCGAGCCGGCGATTTTGATCCCAACATGCGCGACCGCCTCGCCGCCGGCGCGATGATCCCCGCCGCGTGGTACACCCACGCCCAACGCTTCCGCGCCTGGTGGCGCGAACAGGTCCGCGCCGTTTTCCAACACGGCGACGTCCTTCTTGCCCCCGCCACGCCTGTCTCCGCCACTTTCCTCGGCCAGCAGATGATGACCCTCGACGGCGTCGAAATGCCCGTCCGCCCCAACCTCGGTCTTTTCACGCAGCCGATCAGCCTCGCCGGCCTTCCCGTAGTCGCCGTCCCGATCCATCGCCCCGGCGAAATGCCCATCGCCGTCCAGCTCATCGGCGCCCCCTGGTCCGAGCCTCTGCTGCTCCGGGTCGCCCGCCACCTGGAAAAATCCGGCGTCTGCACCGCCCCCGTTGCCGCTCTGTAACCGCGTTCCCATGACAACGCCTCGCACCACTCCGCTCACCGTCGCCGCCGAGCCCTACGCGTTCACCTTCACGCCGACGACCTGCGCCCTGCTCATCATCGACATGCAGCGCGACTTCCTCGAACCCGGCGGTTTCGGCGAAGCTCTCGGCAACGACGTCTCCCAACTCCGCCGCACCATCGCTCCCAATCAACGCCTCCTCGCCGTCTGGCGCGCCCACGGGCTCACCGTTCTGCACACCCGCGAAGGCCACCGCCCCGATCTCGCCGATCTTCCCGAGAGCAAAAAAATCCGTGGCCGCGGCCCGATTACCATCGGCGACGCCGGTCCGATGGGCCGCATCCTCGTCCGCGGCGAATCCGGCCACGACATCATCCCCGAACTCGCGCCCATCGCCGGCGAACCGGTCATCGACAAACCCGGCAAAGGTGCGTTCTGGGCCACCGATCTCCACGCCATCCTTCAAAACCGCGGCATCCGCCAGCTCATCGTCACCGGCGTCACCACCGAAGTTTGTGTCCACACCACCGTCCGCGAGGCCAACGACCGCGGCTACGACTGCCTCATCCCCGACGACTGCGTCGGCTCTTACTTTCCTCACTTCCACACCACCGGCCTCGAAATGATCAAAGCCCAAAACGGCATCTTCGGCTGGGTAACCAACTCCGAAAAAATCCTCGCGGTCTTCTCCTGACCACAGCCCGCCCTTCACCCCAAAATCCAGCGCTCCCGCTCTCAGCCTTCGCTCCGGCCTTAGCGCCTTCGCGTCTTCGCGATTCCACTTAACCGCCGCTCAACTCCATGACCACGATCAACACATTCGCGAAACCTCGCCTCTGGGTCCCCGGCGATTGGAACGCCTTTTTCGGCTTCGGCACCAACATCCTCGTCAACGTCCTCACGCTCACCGGCCTCCTCCGCTTCGTGCTGCAGATGCCCGACAACCTCGTCTTCGGCCGCATCCTCCCCGCCGTCGGCCTCATGCTGTGCCTGTCCACCGGATACTACGCCTGGCTCGCCTACGACCTCGCGCGCCGCACCGGCCGCACCGACGTCTGTGCACTCCCCTCCGGCCCCGGTGTCGGCCACATGTTCATCGGCGTCTTCGTCGTGATGCTCCCGATCAAACTCCAAACCGGTGATCCCATCAAAGCATGGGAAGCCGGCCTCACGTGGTGCTTCATCCAAAGCATCGTCCTCGTGCTCGGCGGTTTTGTCGGCAAATGGGTCCGCAAAGTCACACCTCGCGCCGCCCTCCTTGGCACACTCGCCGGCGTCTCGATCACCTTCATCTCGATGCGCCCGGCGCTCCAGATGTACCTCACGCCGGCCATCGGCCTCATCTGCTTCGTCGTCCTGCTCGTGAACTGGTTCGGCGGCGTCCGCTACTTCCGCGGCCTCCCCGCCGGACTCGTCGCCATCGCCGTCGGCACACTCATCGCCTGGGGCTCCACCCTCTTCGACCTCAACTTCGGCGGACTTTCCCTCGCCGGCCTCACCGCCTCCTTCACTCACTTCGGATTCAGCGTTCCGATCCCCGCCTTCGGCCACGTCTTCTCCGGCTTCGAATTCCTCGGCGTCCTCCTCGTCACCGCGATTCCCTTCGGCCTATACGACCTCGTCGAAGCGATCGACAACGTCGAAAGCGCCTCCGCCGCCGGGGATAGCTTTCCCACGACCAAGGTCCTCGTGGCCGATGGCGTCATCAGTATGATCGGCTGCCTGATGGGCAACCCGTTCATCCTCGCCGTCTACATCGGCCACCCCGGCTGGAAAGCGATGGGCGGCCGCGTCGGCTACTCGCTCTTCACCGGCGTGATGATCATCACCCTCTGCTGGCTCGGCATCGTCCCCGTCATGCTCGCCGCCATTCCCGTCGTCGCGATCCTGCCCATCCTCCTCTACATCGGCATGCTCATCGGCTCGCAGGCCTTTCAAGAAACGCCCCGCCGCCACGCTCCCGCCATCATTGTCGCCCTCGTCCCGCACATCGCCGCTTGGGCACTCGCCCAAACCAAAGGCGCGCTCTCAGCCGCCGGCATCACCACCGTCTCCTCCGAACTCGTCGGCAAAATGGCGAACGAAGGCGTTCTCTTCCACGGACTCGAAATCCTCGGCGGAGGCGCCGTGCTGGGCGGCATCATCCTGAGTGCCGTGACCGTATTCATTATCGAGCGACAACTCTGGCGCGCCTCCGCCTTCGCCGCCGCCGGCGCCGCGCTGACTTTCTTCGGCTTCATGCACGGCGAACGCATCGGCCTCGGCCACTCCCCCGCCATCGCCGCCAGCTACCTCGCCATCGCGCTCTGGCTGGCCATCTGCGCGCGCTTCTCCGGCGTCACCCCGCTCCCTCCCGCTGTCATTCACCACGACTGATCAAAAATTCTTGGGACCGATCGCGGAAGAGTGGAATCGCGATAGGAATACTACGAATGGATTGTTCAGCGCTTCCGCTCCTCCGCGTTTCCGCGATCTCCAACGCCGGCTCTTCTTCGCTCCGACCTTAGCACCTTCGCGTCTTTGCGATTCCACCAACGCCGGGAAACCAGAAGAGACGCCGAACTACTCCACATTCGCGATCTGCTCGCGAATGCGTTCGAGCTCGTTCTTCAGCTCAATCACCGCCTTTGAGATCGTGAGATCGTTCGCCTTCGCGCCGGTCGTGTTCACCTCACGCCCGATCTCCTGCAAAATAAACTCCGCCTTCCGCCCGATCTCGCCGTCGCTCTTCAGCAACGTCGTGAACTGCTCCAGGTGACTCTTCAGCCGTGTGAGCTCCTCGGTCACATCCGAGCGATCCGCAAACAACGCGACCTCCTTGAGCACACGTTCGTCATCCACCTTCAGCTCCAGCCCTGCCTCACGCAGACGCTTGAGCAATAACTCGCGATAAGTCGGCGCCACTTGCGGCGCGCGCTCCGCCACGATCGCCACCTGCACCCGCAAGATCGCCAGCCGCGCCAGAAAATCCTCCATCAACGATGCGCCCTCTTTCGCGCGCATCGCCGAAAACGCCTTCAACGCCTCTTCAGCCGTCGCCAGCGCCACCGATTGCGCCTCTTCCACCGAAGGCAGCTGCGAACTCTTCCGCTGCGCGCTCGCGATCTCCCACACCAACTCAGTCGTCGGCGAAAACGTCACGCCGCGCTTCGCCGCAAACGCCGCGAGCTTGTCCAGATTCGCCGCGACCGTCGCCTCATCCCAAGTCGCCGCCTGCGCCGCCTCGCTGCCCGTGACTTCAAACTTCACGTGGATTTTTCCCCGCAGCGCATACTTGCGCACAAGATCGCCCACCGGCGCCTCCAGCGACTCCCACTCATCCGGCAGCGACACCATCAAATCCAGCGTCTTCCGGTTCACCGAGTTCACCTGAACCGTGAGCGTATAATTCCCCAGCGCCGCCGTCGCGCGCCCAAAGCCGGTCATGCTTTTCATACGCGTTCTCCCAAGATCTTCGCGACCTGCTGCACATCCTTATCTCCACGACCGGAGAGATTCACAATGATGACTTTCCCTTTCCCCAACGCTTTCGCCTGTTTGATGCCTTCGACGATCGCGTGCGTGCTTTCGAGTGCCGGGATGATTCCCTCCGTGCGCGACAACAACTGAAACGTCTCCAGCACTTCGTCATCGCACGCGTACGCAAAATCGATGCGCCCACGATCGCGATAAAACGCGTGCTCCGGTCCCACTGCCGCATAATCGAGACCCGCGCTCACCGAGTGCGTCAGCTCGATCTGTCCATCCGCATCCTGCAGCAAAAACGTCTTGCAGCCTTGCAACACACCCAGCCGACCGCCCGCGAAACGCGCCGCGTGTTCACCGCGCTTGATGCCGTGCCCGCCCGCTTCGACGCCCGTCATCTTGACCTGCGTGTCCTCCAGAAACTCGAAGAACAACCCGATCGCATTCGAGCCGCCGCCGACACACGCAACCAGCGCGTCCGGCAGACGCCCCTCACGTTTCAAAATCTGCTCCTTCGCCTCCATGCCGATCACACGGTGGAAATCCCGCACCATCGCCGGATACGGATGCGAGCCGTACGCCGTGCCGAGGATGTAGTGCGTGCTGCGCACATTCGTCACCCAGTCGCGCATCGCCTCGTTGATCGCCTCCTTCAGCGTCTTCTGCCCCGCCTCGACGCCGCGCACTTCCGCGCCCATCAGCCGCATGCGGAAAACATTCAACGCCTGCCGCTCCATATCGTGCGCACCCATGTACACGACGCACCCCAGTCCAAACTTCGCGCACGCCGCCGCCGTCGCCACGCCGTGCTGGCCCGCGCCCGTCTCGGCGATGATGCGCTTCTTGCCCATGCGCTTCGCCAGGATCGCCTGAGCGAGGGCGTTGTTGATCTTGTGCGCGCCCGTGTGGAGCAGGTCTTCGCGCTTCAAATAAATCTTCGCGCCGCCCACATGCTGCGTCAGCCGCTCCGCGAAATAGAGCTCCGTCGGACGCCCCGCGAATTCCTTCAAATGAAAGCGCAGCTCTTCCTGAAACTGCGGATCTTTCCGCGCGTCGTCATACGCCACGCCGAGCTCCTTCAGCGCCGTCCACAACGTCTCCGGCACAAACACGCCGCCATACGGACCGAAGTGGCCGGTGGCGTCGGGCATCGAGAAACGATCAAGCGGAGCGGTGGCAGCGGATGACATAGCTCGCCAACGTGAACACCACCCGCCCGACGTGCAAATCGGTTTTCAACACCGACCCACACAGCTCCGCACCCACTTTCACTCCTCACTATTCACCCTTCACTTTTCCGTCGTCACTCCAGCGCCGGCAGATTCTTCAAAAAGTTCACCGTGAACAAAGCCCCCGCCCTCCCCGCCAGCGCATAAAACGGCACCCCGTCATAAGGCGCATCGCTCACCACCCGAAACGCCACGTATCTCACCCCATACGCGTGCGCGAGCGCCGCCACGTGCCCCGACTCCATCTCCTCCACATCCATCCCAAACGTGTCGCGCGACCACTTCACCCGATCCAGCTCCAGGTTGATCTCGTGTGCCGATCCGATCACGCCCGCGTACAGATTCCCCATTGGATTCCGCGTCCGCATCGCCACCTCAACGCACGCCGCATCCCCCGCAAATCCCTTCGGAAACGCGATCAACTCCCCGCCGGCACCCTTCCGGATTTTCTGCGCCAGCGGCATCCAGCTCAGCGCATCGCCTCCTTCACCAACCTTCCGCACTGGCGTGATAAAATTCCCATAGTCCAGGGCCCGCTGCCCCACGATGATGTCATGAAGTCCCAGATACGGCGCCTGCGCCCCGCTCGTGCCCTGATTCACAATCAGCTTCGGAGAAAACTCCTCGATCCCGAGCACTGTTGACGCCGTGCAATTGATCAGCCCCTGCCCCGTCAGCGATACCGCGACCTTGTGCGGCCCAACCTTCCCGACCCAAAACGAAAACGGCCCCACCTCCACCTTCCGCACATCGGTGAGCGCCTCGCGGATCATCCCGATCTCCAGCTTCTCCGCCCCCTGCACGAGAATATCCACACGCTCCCCCGCGCGCACGCCGACCGTCAGCGCGATCAATAACAACATGCCACTGAGCACACGCCTCAGAAGGTAGGGCGCGTTATCCCTAACGCGCCGGTTGGACGTCGCACGCCACTCGATGTCCGAACGCCGGCGACATCCTTCCACCGCGTCCGGGACAACGCGCCCCCTGAACCAACCGAACCGCCCACCACCCCCGATACCACTCTTTGAAAAACACGTCTTCATTTGATCGCCTCCACCCAGCTCAAAACCAACTCAGCCGCCTTCACCTGCGCCGCGGCCGTCTCGCCCGCACTCGCATCCGCCATCGAAATCACGCGTATCCCCGCCGCGGGCACACCGAACAACTTCGCGGTCACCGCCACATGCGCCGACTCGAAATCCTCGCAACTCGTTCCCCACGTCGCCCGCAGCCAAGCCACCCTATCCGCCTCGCGATTGATCTGATGCGCCGAGCCCAGCACACCCGCGACCACCCGTCCGCCTCCACCCGCCGTCAGGCCCAACGCCACCGTCTTCGCCGCGTCACTCGCCGAAAACGACTCCGCATACGTCTCCACTTCGCCCGACGAAATCGGCGCATGCGGCAGCTTCTTCCATTCAGCCAGTTTCGTTCCCTCACCGAGCCCGCGATGCCCAGAGATAAACCCATCGAACGCCACGAACTTCTCGCTCACAACCACGTCGCCCGCTTTCAATGTCAGATCATGCGGCCTCGCGATTCCATAGCTCAACACGAGCGTCGGCTCGAATCGCCTGACCCCCAACGTCACCGCCGCCACCGCATTTAGCGGATCGCCCTCCGTCCGCGCCAGCACCACCGATTTCCCGGAAAGGGCCCCGCTCCAAAACGTCCACGACGTCAGCGTCGTTTCTTTCACGCCGCTCATCTTTGCACGCACCGGCGCCAACTCAGCCTCAGTCGCCGCGGCGATCAACAAGTCTACCTTTGCCACCGCGCTCAGTGGCAGCAGCAGCACCATCACCACAATCAGCGGCATCCTGGTCATCCATGTCC
>CAMLSH010000062.1 GCA_946482625.1 uncultured Opitutaceae bacterium | reverse complement strand
GGGGCGGGCTTCACGGAGGCGGTGGAGGCTTTGGCGTTGGCGAGCGCGGCGGCGGTGCCGGTATCCGTGATGCGGATGCTGTGATCGCCGAGCACAATGAGGCGGTCACGGAAGAGGGCGCCGATGGCCTGCTTGAAGGCTTTTTTGCTCACGCCGAAGACTTCACGGATTTCCTCGGGGGCGGTTTTGTCGCCGTAGGGAAGCGGACCGCCTTTGGTGATGAGTTCGGCGAGGATTTTTTCGGTGAGCGGGAGGACGCGGTGGTAGCCGGCGCGGTCGAGGCTGAGATCGATTTTGCCGTCGGGACGGACGGTGCGGATGTAGCCGGTGAGTTTCTGCCCGATGGGGAGCGGGGCGGCGAGGTCGGTGTGGTAGAGGAGGCCGCTGTGGGCGTTTTCCACGATGCACTTAAAGCCGAGTTCGGTTTCGTCGTAGACGAGGAGGTTGACGGGCTGGCCTTCCTGGTAGCGTGGCGGGGTGAGATTGAGGTGCCGGTTGAGACGGGTGGTGGCGACGACGCGGTTGGATTTTTCGTCGAGGAAAACGTGGGCGACGACCCATTCGCCGACGTTCACGCGACGGGCTTGTTCGCGCATCGGGAGGAGGAGGTCTTTGGTGAGACCCCAATCAAGGAAGGCGCCGACGCGGGCGTTGATGCTGATGACGCGGAGCGGGGCGAATTCGCCGACTTGGACGTGCGGAGTCTCCGTAGTGGCGACGATGCGGTCCTCGGAGTCGAGGTGGATGAAGACCACAAACGCTTCGCCGGGGAGCGTGCCCTGCGGCACGTAGCGGCCGGGCATGAGGATCTCGCCGAGGTGGCCGCCGTCGAGGAAGACGCCGGGTGTGGCGATGCGAGTAACCGTGAGCGATGCGAGTCTGCCGATCTGAGCCATGTGCCGCGCAGCGTGAGCGGAAGCGCGGCGGTTGGGGAGGGAATTCTGTCGCGCTTCCGTGCGGAGGACCCCGCGCCGGACTTTACGGCGTGACGACTTTTACGCGGAGGAACTGGCTGGGTTCGGCGGCATCCACAGTGAGCGTCGCGGTGACGACTTCGGCGAAGTTATCGCCATCGGCGTCGGATCCCGTCACGACGACGGCGGGCGTGGCGGGGGTCCAGACGGCGAGATCGGCGGAGCTTTCGTAGGAGAAGGTGACGGCGGCGTTTTTGCTGCGGCGATGAACGAGGGAGAGTTTACGTCCGCCGCTTTCGGTGGTGGTGGCCGTGAGATTGTGGTGCTCGCGCCGGAGCGGCGAGGTGCCGAAGGCGTATTCGAGAATGTTCGACACACCGTCGCCGTCAGGGTCGGCGGACTCGGTGAGCTCGGCGCCGCTCAGTGCGGTGTGCGCGGCGATGAAACTGGCGAAGTTCGTGGGTGCGAAGAGCGTGATGCGGGCGGTGGCACTGGCTTCGGAGAGGGTACCGGTGCTGGCGCGGGCCATCCAAGCGTAGGAGCTGCTGGTGGCGTTAAAGGCGAGCGTGGCGGCGGCGGCGCCCGCGATAGGCTGGGTGGTGTCGCCGCGCAGGCCGCGGTACCACTGAAAGGTGGCGGGTTCGGCGCCGGAGCTGAGGGTTTCGAGCGTAACGAGCTGATTGAGTTGCGCGGGCTGGCTGATCGGTTGGGCGGCGAACGCGTGGTCGTTGGTGGTTTTGATGAAGAAGCTGTGCTCGTAACCGGCTTCGACGAAGGTGACGCCTTGGGCGATGAGGACGGGCGCGTTGCGGTTCGTGCGAGTGCCGTCGCCGAGCTGGCCGAAATCGTTTCGGCCCATGGCCCAGAGAGAGCCGTCGGTTTTGATGAAGAGCGAGTGATCACCGTCGACGGAGATTTTGGATACGCCGGTAGCGATCTGGACGGGGGAAGTGCGACTGGTGTTGTTACCAGTGCCGAGCTGGCCGTAAGCGTTAAAGCCCGTGGCCCAGAGAGTGCCGTCGGTCTTGAGGTAAAGCGTGTGGGCGTCGCCGGCGGCGGCGGCGAGCACGTTGGAATCGATCTGGAAAGGGACGGTGCGGTTAGTGTTGTCGGTGGTGCCGAGCTGACCGTTGGCGTTTTGACCCATGCCCCAGAGGGTGCCGTCGGTCTTGATGAAAAGCGCGTGGCGACCGAAGCAGCCGGCCATGACGGAGGAAACGCCGGTGGTTACCTGAACAGGGCTGGAGCGGTCGGTGGTGTCACCGACACCGAGGCCGAGTTGGCCGTAGGTGTTGTCGCCGGTGGACCAGAGCGTGCCGTCGGTTTTGACAAAGTAGGTCGCGCTCGCACCAGCGGCGAAGGATTGGACGTCGCTTGAAACGAGGAGAAGCGCGGTGCTGTTGCCGGTGGTGCCATTGCCAAGCTGGCCGTTGCTGTTGAAGCCGGCGGCCCAGAGCGTGCCGTCGGTTTTCAGGAAGAGGCTATGATTCTGCGACGTGACGGCGCGGGCGATGCCGGTGTTCGTTTCTTTCGCCGTGGTTTGCTTCGAAAGGGAAACGCCGTCGCCCAACATACCGACGCTGGCCGAGCCCATGCCCCAGAGGGTTTGATCGCTTTTGACGTAGAGGCTCTGGTGGAGGCCGGCACTAGCGGAGGTGACGTTGTCGGCGAGGGCGATGGGCCGTGCGCAGATAGCGAGGGCACCGGTGCCGAGCTGGCCGCGGTCGTTGAAGCCTGCGGTCCAGATGGATTGGCCGACCTTGATGAAGACGGTGTGGAAACCGCCTGCGCTGATATGCGTCACGCCGGTGGCGATCTGGCTGAAGGTGATGCGGGCGGTGAAATCGTCGCGGCCCAGCTGGCCGTAGGTGTTGTTGCCGCTGACCCAGAGCGAGCCGTCGTTTTTCAGTATCAGAGTATGGAGACCGCCGGCGCTCACTTGGGAGGCATCGGAGGCTATCAGGATGGGCCTGGTGGTGTCGCCGATGGACTGGCCGTTCCCGAGGCCACTACTATTGCGGCCCATGCCCCAGAGCGTGTTGTCGGTTTTGAAGAAGAAGGAGGTGTTGCCGCCGGCGGAGCATTGGGTGGCGCCGGTGGCGATCTGCTCGAAAACCATGCGGTTGGCGGTGTCGCCGAGGCCGAGCTGGCCGTCGGCATTGAGGCCGGTGCCCCAGAGGGTGCCGTCGGATTTGACGAAGAGGGAATGGTTTTCACCCGCGTCGATCTGCACGGCGCCGGTGGCGATCTGCGTGGCGAGAGCGACGGTGGCGGTGGTGGTCGTGCCGATCTGGCCGTGAAGATTGCTGCCCATGACCCACACGGTGTTGTCGAGCTTCAGGAAAACGCTGTGGGAATCGCCCGCGCTGGCGGAGATGACGTTGGTGGCAATTTGTACAGGCACCGTGCGATCGCTGGCGGCTACCCCGAGAACTGCGGATGAGGTTCCGCCCATGCCGTAGAGCGTAAAATTGGAGGTGATGAAAAAGGAGTGGTTCGCCCCAGCGGACGCGAAGATGACGGGGGATGTATTGAAGATCTGGACGGGGGTGTGGCGGGGAACGGTGTCGCCGGTGCCGAGCTGGCCGTGGGTGTTGTCGCCCATGCCCCAGAGGGAGCCGTCGGGGGCGATGAAGAGCGTGTGCGAAGTGCCGGCGGCGATCTGCGTGGCGGTTTTGCCTTGGGCGATGGCGGTGGGCTCAAAGCCAGACCAGCCTTCGCCGAGGGTGCCGCTCGCGCGATTGCCCATGCCGTAGAGGACATTGGTCGCGGCGCTGGCGCGGTCGAACGTCGCAAGTGCAAGGAGAGAGCAGCCGAAGGCCAGCCAGGCCCGCGGAGTTTGGGAAAACCCGCCGAGATGAAGCTTCATGGAGCGCTCAAAAAACGAAGCCCGGCAAAACGGGTCAATCGCGGGCTTACCTCATTTCGGCGAAAATCTCCTCGCGGTGGATGTTTGGTGAATAGCTCGTAAAGAACCGTCGGATCATGGACTGACGGCGGTTTTCCGGCGGCGTTCCCAGTCGGCGAGGAGGATTGGGGCGGGTCTGGCGCGTTGAAAGGTGCGGTCCGGGGTGGAGTGGACGCGAGCCGGACTGGAGGCAGGCCGGGTCGTATTGAGGAGGCGCTTACGTGGTGGCGGTCTTTATATGTGCGGAGACGAGACGCCGCGGTCCGATGAGCAGGTTGAGAAAGCGGCATTTACGGGAAAAGGAGGCGCGAAGGCGGGGCTGCGCGATGACGCGATTCGCTGCTAGACGCGTTGTCGGGCGGGGGTTTTAACCGTGGGCGTGCGCCTGCCGATCAAGGATGAACACCGCCAAATCGCGCTCCGTATTCTGAGCGTGGTGACGATGGTTTGCGGCGTCGGCGCGCTGGCGCTGCTGGTTTTCATCGTCGGCTGGCCGCTCGAGCCGGAGCTGCGCGGCATGCTTCAAGGCGCGGGCACCGCGTTGCTGGTGGCGTTTGTGGTGCAGGAGATGATCCGGCTGGGGTTGCAAATCCATCCGTGGACCTACCTGCGTACTCATAAACTGGAGGTGTTGCTCGCCGTCGCCGCAGGCTCGGAGCTGTTTTTCAGCCAGTATATCGTGGGGTGGCTGAGCCGTTACACGCCCGCGTTGCCGGCTTCGACGCTGACGTTGTTTTATCTCGCGGGGACGCAGCTGACGCTGGTGGTGCTGGTGGCGTTGCGTGCGCTTCGCGGGAGCCGGTTTTTCTCGGGGAAGCGGCTCTCTCCTGGGCTGGCGTTCATCTTGAGCTTCGCGCTGCTGATCGTGGTGGGCACGCTGTTGTTAAAGACGCCGCAAGCGACGCCGCCGGAGGTGACGCTGACGTGGGTGGACGCGCTTTTCACGGCGACGAGCGCGGTGTGTGTCACGGGGCTCACGGTGGTGGATACGGCGACGGCGTTTACCAGCCACGGTCACTGGATCTTGCTCGGGCTGATGCAGACCGGCGGGCTGGGGATGATGACGCTGACGTATTTTTTCGCCCACTTCTTCGCGGGAGGCGTGTCGTTGCGGGACCGGATCGCGCTACAGGATTTGTTGAGTGAGGAGAATCTCGGGCAGATCGGCACGGTTTTGGGCGTGATCGTGGGGTTCACGTTCGCGGTGGAGCTGGCGGGTACGATCGTCATTCATTCGGCGCTGGCGGAGTCGTGGGCGGGGGATGGGGACCGGTTGTTTTTTTCGCTCTTTCACGCGGTGTCGGCTTTCTGCAACGCGGGGTTTTCGCTCGCAGGGGCGGGCCTGGCGGACCCGCGTTTGCATGCGAACTGGGCGTTTTTGAGTGTGATCATGGCGCTGGTGGTGATCGGCGGCATCGGGTTTCCGGTGATGAAAAACGCCTGGGTGTTCGTGAAGGCGTCGGTCGCGCGGCGGGTGGGGTTGCGCACGGCAATGCCGCCGCGGCTGACTGCCGGGAGCCGTATCGTGCTGGCGACGACGGCGGTGCTTCTCGCCGGTGGAACGGTCGCGTTTTATCTGACGGAATACGCCGCGGGCGGGCAGGAGGCGCATACGAGCGGCTGGTTGATCGCGCTCTTCAATTCCGTGATCGCGCGCACGGCGGGTTTTCACGTGGTGGCACCGGAGCTGTTCACGACGGCCTCCGCGACGGTGATCATGTTTTTGATGTTTGTCGGCGGCAGTCCCGCGTCGACGGCGGGCGGAATCAAGACGTCCACGCTGGCGATCGCGGCGTTTTCGTTGCGCCGGATATTGCTGGGCCGGGCAGAGATCGAGGCGTTCGGGCGTCGTTTCAGTGAGGATACGGCCAATCGCGCGCTGGCGATCGTGCTGCTGGCGCTGGGTTTCATCACGGTGGTGACGGTCGTGCTGTGCGCGCTGCATCCGACGCTGCCGCCTTTCGATCTGGCGTTCGAAGCGGTGAGTGCGGTGAGCACGGTGGGATTGACGCGAGGAATCACGCCGATGCTCGATGCGCCTGCGCGGGTCGTGCTGGTCGTCGCGATGTTTGTTGGCCGCGTCGGCGTATTGTTTTTCCTGCTCAGTCTCATCCCGCACCGTCGGACCACCGGTTATCGGCTACCGGAAACCACGATCGTCATCACCTGATCTTCCCCATGAAATTCTGCATCATCGGCCTCGGCGTCTTCGGCAAAAATCTCGCGCGCAATCTGACGGCGCTCGGCGTGGAAGTTTTGGCGATCGATCGGAAGGAGGAGAACGTATCCGCGATCAAGGACGAGGTTGGTGCCGCTGCGATGATGGACTTTGACGATCCGTCGCCGTTGGAGCGTTTTCCGATCAGCGAGATGGACGCGGTTATCATCGCGATCGGCGACGATTTCGAAGCGTCGATGTTGATGACGGCGCGGGCGCAGGATCTCGGGGCGAAGAAGCTCGTGTGCCGCGTGCTTTCGCCGGTTCATGAGCGGTTGTTGCGCTTGATGAAAGTGGACCGGCTGGTGGTACCGGAGGAGGTGGCGGCGCGCGGGCTGGCGCAGTCGCTGTTGATGCGAGGCGTGGTGAACAGTTTCGATCTGGGCGACGGGCACGCGATCATCGAGACGCCGGTGCCGAAGGATCTCGTAGGGAAAAAGCCGGCGGTGGACGTGGCGATCTTTCGCGAAGCCGAGGTGGCGCTCGTCGCGGTGAAACGCACGGAGCGGCGTTTCCTCGGGCGGCTGGTGCCCGAGCAAGGCGAGGAGGCGAAGCGCAAAGTGGTCGGGTTCCCCGACGCAAGCTTCATGCTCGCGACGAGCGATGTGTTGGTGCTTTTCGGGCCGGAGAAAAAGC
The DNA here is from genome assembly GCA_946482625.1 of uncultured Opitutaceae bacterium. Next base: position 5,368 of record CAMLSH010000062.1, on the reverse strand, counting down.
TGCGGGCGTTTCTCGAAGATCACGCGGGTGAGTGAACGGCGGGCGGGGCCACTCGCTGGCGCTCGTAGCTACTCAGGACCAGTCGACGTGGCTGAGCGGGAGGGATCGGATGCGTTTGCCGGTGAGCGTGAAGAGGCCGTTGAGGACGGCGGCGAAAGTCGGAGGGACACCGGTTTCGCCGATGCCGCCCATCTTGTCGCCTGTCGCGATGATATGCACATCGACGACGGGCGTTTCGTTCATGCGCACGACTTCGTACTCGTGGAAATTTTTCTGCTGCACGCGGCCGTCCTTGAGCGTGATTTCACCATAGAGGATGGCGCTCAACGCGTAGATTACGGAGCCCTGCACTTGGGCCTCGATGGTGAGCGGGTTGACGGCGGTGCCGCAATCGACGGCGGCGGTGATGCGGTGGACGCGGGGCCAGCCGTCTTCGAGGGAAACTTCGGCGACCTGCGCAACGAAACTACCGAAGCTTTCGTGGACAGCGATGCCGTGAGCGCGACCGGTAGGGAGCTTGGTTTTGCCGTATCCAGACTTCTCGATGGCGAGCTCGAGGACCCGGCGTTGGCGGGAATCGGGCGGGAGGAGTTCGCGACGGAGATCGAGCGGGCTGCGGCCGGCGGCGTGGGCGAGTTCATCAATGAAACACTCGACGGCGAGCGCGGTATGGGTGTGGCCGACGGAGCGCCACCAGAGCGTAGGCACGGGCACTTTGGGGCTGTGCGCGTGGATGAGGCGGGCGGGGATTTTGTAGACGGAGTGGGCGGCGCCTTCGACGCTGGTGTCGTCCACCCCGTTTTTGATCATCATCGCTTCGAACGGTGTGCCGGCGATGAAGGACTGGCCGACGATGGTTTGCTGCCAGGCGACGACTTTGCCCTGCGCGTCGAGCCCGCCGACGAGGCGGTGGTGAAACATCGGGCGGTAGTAGCCGCCGGCGAGATCGTCCTCGCGGGTCCAGACGGTTTTGACGGCTGTATCCAAACCGGCGGCACGGGCGGCCTTAGCGACTTGGCAGGCTTCGACGATCCAGTCGGAGGACGGCGTGGCGCGGCGACCGAAACCGCCGCCGAGGAAGGTGGTGTGGAGTTGGATTTTATCGGGTTTCAGACCGAGCACGGCGGCGGCTGTCATTAGGTCCACCGTCTGGAACTGGGTGCCGGTCCAGATCTCGGCTTCGCCGTCGCGGAGATGGACGGTGGCGTTGAGCGGCTCCATCGGCGCGTGCGCGAGGTAGGGGACGGCGTAGTCGGCCTCGATGGTTTTGGCGGCGCCTTGGAGTGCGGCGGCGGCATCGCCGTGAGTTTCGGCGACGTTGCCGGGAGTCTTGGCGATCTCGGCGAAACGTTTCGCCTGCGCTTCGGAGTCGATGCGGGCGTCGTCGGGGAGTTTCCACTCGATGGTGGAGACGATGGCGTCGCGGGCGCGTTTGGCGGTCCAGAAACTGTCGGCGACGATAGCGACGCCGGAGGGAATTTTGAATACAGCTTTGACGCCGGGCACGGCGAGGGCGGGCGCGGGATCGAACGTCACGACGGTGCCGCCAAACGCGGGGGCGCGGGCGACGACGGCGGTGAGGGCGCCGGGTTGTTTCACGTCGAGGCCGAACTCGGCAGTGCCAGTGACCTTGGCGCGGGAGTCGATGCGACGCGTGGGTTTGCCGAGAAGGCGAAAATTCTTCGCGTCTTTAAGGGCGACTTTTTCGGGCGGGGTGAGTTTGGCGGCGCGTTCAACGAGGTCGCCGTAGGGGATTTTTTTGCCGGAGGCGGCGTGGAGAACGTGGCCGTTTTCGGTGCTCAGCTCGGCGGCGGAAATTTTCCACGTGTCGGCGGCGGCTTGAACGAGGAGGGCGCGGGCGGTGGCTCCGGCGGTGCGGAGGCGCTCGTATTCAGACCATGTGGACGAGGAACCACCGGTCATCTGGATGCCGAAGGCGGAGTGGTTGTACTCGGGCGCAACGGGAGCGAACTCGGTGCGGACCTTGGACCAGTCGGCGTCGAGCTCCTCGGCGATGAGCATCGGGAGGGCGGTGACTATGCCCTGGCCCATTTCGGCGTGATTGATGAAGACAGTGACGGAGCTGTCGGGCGCGATGCGGAGAAAGGCGTTGGGTGCGAAGGCGCCGTTGGCGGAGGCGGGGTTTTTCGCGGCATCGAGGGCGGCGGCGCGGGCGGATTTTCCGGTGAATTGAAACGCGAGGACGAGGCCGACGGTGGTGCCCGCGGCTTTGAGGAAGCCACGGCGCGACCAATCGGTGACGGTGGCGGGCGGGACGATGGAGACGCGGAGCGCGGCAGTGGCGGCGGGATTTTCGCGAAGGGAGGCGGTGATCATGGCAGGGCGGTTCGCGAAAATTATTTGGCGGCGATTTCGGCGGCGCGGTGAATGCCGGCGCGGATACGCTGATAGGTGCCGCAGCGGCAGATGTTGCCCGACATGGCGTTGTCGATGTCGGTGTCGGTCGGCTGCGGGACCTTCGCGAGAAGCGCGGAGGCGCTCATGATCTGGCCGGAGTGGCAGTAGCCGCATTGGACGACGTCTTCTTCGATCCAAGCTTGCTGCACGGGGTGGAGATCGCGTTTTGCGAGAGCGGCGAGGCCTTCGATGGTTGTGATCTTTTTGCCGACGAGGCCGGCGACGGGCGCGGCGCAGGAGCGGACGGCTTCACCGTCGATGTGAACGGTGCATGCGCCGCAGAGCGCCATGCCGCAGCCGAATTTAGTGCCGGTGAGGCCGAGGTGATCGCGGAGCGCCCAGAGCAGCGGTGTATCGCCGGGGATGTCGAGCTGGTGGACGGTGCCGTTGACGGTGAGGGAAATCATGTGGAAGTCGGAAGACGTGACGGTCGGAATTCGGAGATCGGAAATTTTTACAGGAGGTAACGGAGGGAAGGGAGAAAGGCGGGGGCGGGAATGACCAATGACCAATGGACAATGACCAGTGAGGCGGAGAGTTGGCGGAGGTGGTTGGTGTAGATGGGCTCAGAGCGCGGTGTGGAAGTGAACAGCGCGCTCGGAGTGAGCGCGCCACCTATTTGGGGGCGTCGGGTGAGACGGCCCCGGTGTCGATCCAGGTACGTAGTGCTTTGGCGAATTCGTCGCGGGTGAGCGGCGGGGCGTCGCGACCGGCCCCGGGATTCCACGCCCAGCCGACCAGTTCGTCGTGGACGTTGTGCTCGAAGATCTGTGCGAGGGAGCGTTTGCCGTTGCGGGCGGGATCTTTGAGCGCCTCGGCGAGCTGGTGATCGGTGAGGCCTTCCCAGCCCATGCTCTTCGGGGCGAGTCCCCAGTGCGGGGCGCCGGGTATACCGTTTTGTTGATTCACGTTTTGGTGGCAGGAACTGCACTTCATCGCGGGGGCGCCGTGATCGTCAGGGCCGCGGACGACGTTCATCGAATGCCGTTTACCCTCGTTGCCTTGGCGGGGGAAATCGCCCGCGGGATGGCAGTTGATGCAGCGCGGATGGCGGAGAACGGAAGCGATCTGCTTGAACGCCTCGATGGATCGCGCGCGGTTGGCGTTGGTGTCGGTGATCTGGGCGGGGGCGGAACTGGTGGAGGCGGACGGGTTTACCGCGGCGTGGCTGACGAGGACGATCGTGGCCGCGCTCACGAGGAGTGCCGCGCCGATGGCGATGCGTGCGGGGGCGGGGCTGCGTTTATGGGGAAAAGGCATGATGGGTCATGATAAAAGCAGTTTACTACAAGAAGCCGACGGGTGGGCGGTTTGCCTTGGTGGGGAAAGGATGCCGCCGGCCCGTTTGGGCAAGCGAACGCGCAAAATTTCCGGAGAGATTCTGGCGGGGGTGTTACGTTTTTGCGCGAAGGCCCAGGAATTTTGCGCGCGATTTGCCAGATGGAGGAATCGGTGTCCGGTGCACGGCTATGAAACGTAACGCAACGGCTGTCTGGAATGGTTCGCTCAAGGAAGGCAAAGGCGCGCTCACGGTGCCCGGTGGAGCGCTGAAAAATTCGGAGTACTCGTTTGGCTCGCGCTTCGAATCGGGCGCGGGGACGAATCCGGAGGAGTTGATCGCGGCGGCGCACGCGGGCTGTTTCGCGATGGCCTTGTCGGCGACCTTGGGCGAGGCGGGGTTCAAGCCGGACCGCCTCGAAGTTACCGCGGAAGTGTCACTCGACAACGTGCCGCCGAAGGGCTGGACGGTGACGGCGTCGCATCTGGTGTTGGTCGCGAAAATACCGGGGATCGATGCGGCGAAGTTTGAAGAGCTGGCGGAGAAGGCGAAAGCGAATTGCCCGATCTCGCGCCTGCTCAACGCGACGATCACGTTGTCGGCGAAGCTCGGGTGAACCAGCGGAGTGCTCGTCGACCATGGCTGGCTCCCGGGGCCGATGACGAGGTGTCGGAGCAAGTTGCGAACGTGCGGGTTTGCGCCACGGTAACCGCATGAGCACTACCCCGGATCTGGTTGCGCGTGTCGATGCGTTGGAGCAAGCCGTTCAGTCGCTGCTCGGTGCCGTGAAAATCCTCGAGACGATTCAGGAGAACGGATCGCGGACGCCGGCGAAGAGAAAGTCGGCCACGGCCGCGAAGGCGCTGTTGAAAAAACGCGAGGTGAAGAAAACGGGCGCTGCGCGATAATGGTAACGACGCTGGCGGGCGTTTTTCGGGCTCCGGCCACGCTCTCACGAGCGCGGCTAGAACGAGAGTGCGGCTACGGGGCGGAGAAGGCGGTTCGGCTTTGACTTGGGCGGCGCGCGGCCGAGCGGCGCGGGACAAACGCGTCAGCAGTTGCCGGTCTGGCCGTAGTAGGCGCCGGGGCCGTGTTTGCGTTTGAAATGTTTATTGAGGAGCTCGGCCTCGATGGTCGGGAGCTTGGGTTCCAGCTGGAGCGACATGAGCGCCATGTGGGCGATGCATTCGACGGCAACGGCGACTTCGACGGCTTTGGCGACGTTGTGGCCCCACGTGAAGGGCGCGTGGCGGTTGACGAGGACGGCGGGGAAATCGAGCGGGTCGAATTTGCCAGAGGTGAAGCGCTCGACGATGACGTTGCCTGTTTCCCACTCGTAGGCGGTGGCGATTTCCTGCGGCGTCATTTTGCGGGTCACTGGGATGTCGCCGAAAAAGTAGTCGGCGTGCGTGGTGCCGAAGATCGGGATCGAGCGGCCGGCTTGGGCGAAGGCGGTGGCGTGCGAGGAGTGCGTGTGGACGACGCCGCCGATGGATTCGAAGGCGAGGAAGAGGCGGCGGTGGGTGGGCGTGTCGGAGGACGGACGGAGTTTGCCCTCGACCTGTTTGCCGTCGAGATCGACGAGGACCATGTCGTCCGGCTTGAGGGAGACGTAATCCACGCCGCTGGGTTTGATGGCGAAGATGCCTTTGGCGCGGTCGATGGCGGAGG
>CAMLSH010000061.1 GCA_946482625.1 uncultured Opitutaceae bacterium | reverse complement strand
GACGCGAAAGACGAATGGGATTCCTTCTGCTCCTCGCTCTCCGAAATCGCCGAGACGATGAAGAACGAGAAGCCTTTCAAGGTAATCGAAATGGCCATCGACGGCTGGTACGGCGACTACCTGCGCGGCGCGTTCGCCGACTACATCGACCGCCTCGAAGAGTTGAAAGCCATGGTCGGCTTCGCCCAACGCTTCGACGAAATGCAGGATCTCCTCGCGCAGATCGTCCTCATGAACGGCGAGACCAGCGACCGCAAAGTCGATCCCGACGCCGAGGCGATCAAGCTCACCACTGTGCATCAAGCGAAGGGTCTCGAGTACGACGTTGTCTTCGTAATCGGCCTCGCCGACGGCATGTTCCCCGGCCGCCGCGCGATCGAAGCGGGCGATGTCGAAGAAGAACGCCGCCTCTTCTACGTCGCCGTCACGCGCGCGAAAAACGAACTCTACCTCTGCTACCCCAAAGTCGCCACCCGCGCCGGCCCCGGCGGCATGCTACTTTCGCCGAGTCGTTTCATCACCGAGCTCGACGAAAAACTCTACGAACCCCTCCGCATCAAACGCAGTTTCGGCTGGTGAGAAGGAAGTCACTCTTCGCTGTCGTCGCTATCTGCTTCGTGGGACTCTCCGCGTTTGTGGGGATATCCGCGCTCCAAGCCAGGCAACTAACCAGCGCGCTGCGTCGCCCGGTCCCGTCGCTTGCTGACAGTTCATTAGCTGACGCTGAAGTGGTCACATTTTTGTCCACAGATGGGATCAGCCTTTCCGGCTGGTGGCTGCCATCATCCAACCGCACGACAACCGTGATCCTGCTCCACGGCCACGGCTCAAATCGCCGTCAGATGATCGCACGCGCGGAGTTGTTTCATCGTCACGGCTACTCAGTCCTCCTCTACGACGCACGTGGACACGGAGAAAGCGCAGGCGAGCTTGTAAGTTCGGTTTTCACGAGACCAACGATCTTCTCGGTGCCATGGATTTCGCCCGATCCAGAGGCTCCAAAAACTTTGGCCTCATCGGCGCGTCGCAGGGCGGTGCCACGATTGCGCTCTGTGGCTCGCGGCTGACAGACGTCCAATGGGCCGTGGTGGAAAGCGTCTACTCCGATCTGCGTACCGCGGTGGACCGGCGCTGCCGCTATCATGCACACCTCCCCGGTTGGCTGCTCGCATGTTTGATGATTCCATTCGCCGAAAACAGGATCGGCACGAGTATCGATCGGATATCGCCCCGCGCCGGCATCGCGGAGATTTCCTTTCCCGTGTTCGTCCTGAGTGGAGATCGTGACCGCCACACGATGACGCAGGATACCCGATCTCTGTTCGACGCCGCGCGCTCCCCAAAAGAGCTCTGGTTCGTCGAAGGAGCTGGTCACGTAGATCTCTACGGATTCGCCAAAAAAATCTACGAAGACCGCCTGCTCGCATTCATCGCATCGGCTCACACCGAAATACCAATCGCTACGCCTTGAGCGGAGACCAACGTCAGCTCGCCGACTTCATCGGCTGTGGAACCATGATTGGATGATCCCGACGAACTCTCAGCGGCGTTGACCTGGCCATCCCAACACCGGACTCCGGCAGAGCTATCGAACTGACTCTTCCTGCTTTGCAGTGCCGCGCGTGTTTTTCGCAGACTCATCGCCGACGTCCGGCAAAGCGGCGCCATTCGATCTTTGTCCGACGAAAACTCGCTTCTTTTCGTCAGCGGCTTTCCCTTCCGACACCATCGCCTCCAGCGTTTCGATGTAGCGGAACATGGCTTCGACCTGCGCGCGTAACTCGGTCGACGCGCTCGCGTTTTCCTCGGCAGCGGCCGCCGTGCGTTGGGTAATCTGGTCGAGCCGGCCGATGGCATCGCGCACCTGTTTCAAGCCGCTGGTGCTTTCCGACGAGGCGGATTCGATCTCGGAAATCTTCGAGTTGTACTCACGCGTGAGTTTCGCGATCTCGCCGAAACGCACTTCGACCTCGCGGCTGATCTCGACACCGGCGGCATTGCTTCTCACCGCGAGCTCGATCTTGTCGCGCGTCTCCCGCGCGGCATCGGCGCTGCGTTTGGCGAGCGCACGGACTTCATCAGCGACCACCGCGAAACCGGCGCCGGCCTCGCCCGCACGCGCGGCTTCCACCGCGGCGTTGAGCGCCAGCAGGTTCGTCTGAAACGCGATCTCGTCGATCGTCTTCAAAATCGTCGCGATGTCGTGATTCGTTTTCTGGATACCCGTCATTGCCTCGGAGAGACGGGCGACATTCTGCTGGCCCGTTTCGGTCGACCGCGTTGCCTTGGCGGCGAGTTCCGCCACGCCATGCACCGTCTCCAGATTCGATTCGGTCATGCTGGAGAGTTCCTCCACGGACGCCGTGATTTCCTCGAGCGTAGCCGCTTCCTCGCACGCGTCGTCACTCAGGTGTTTCGAGGAGTTGGCGATCGCCTCCGAAGATTCCATGCTGACGTGCGCCGTGTCCGTGAGCTCGCCGCTAAGGCGGCGCAACGGCGTGGTGATGCTGCGAGTGATGTGAAGGATAAAAAATGCGAGGCCCAAGACCACGACCACCGCCACCGCACTCAACACGATCAGGCGGTTGCGCGCCGTCGCCAGTCGCTGCGCTGTATAGTCCACGATGCTCGCGCTCACCGCGTTACCGAGGTTCGCAAACGGTTTCTCCACCGCCGAAAACGGTCCCGCCTGATAATCCGCATACGACCCAAACGCGCTGAAATCCGTGTTCTTGCTGCCGAGCTCCAGGATCTTCGCGGCTGATTGATCGATAAAAACATACTCCGGGCTCGCGAGCAGTTCGCGCAACGCGGCGCCCACCGCGGGATCGGCGAGATTCTTCAAACGCGAGAGATGATCGTCGATCGCCGGGCGCTTGGTTTTGATTTCGCCGGCAGCGAGATCGGCGAGCTTGTTGTCGCGCAGCACCGAACCGATGAGACCTTTGACCTTCCAAAAATCGCGTTGGAATCGCGCAACCGTGTCCTGCGTGGAAATTTTTCGCACGAGCTCGGCGTCATCCGTTTCGAGCGCGAGCACGGGAAGAAAGTTGGCCTGCGAAAGGATCACCGCGTCATACGCCTTCAACGCCTTCGAGCGCAGAGCCCGTCCCGCCTCTTCGCTCTGCCCCACCCGCTTCAAGTCCATCAACTCTTCGCGCATCAGATCGAGCGGCGCCTCACCCGCGATCGCCGCAGCGAGGTTCTGCCCAAAACTCTCCGAGAACCGCCCCTGACTGGCGGCGGCGAGTTCGCGCAACATCGCGGTTGTGGTCCGCGTCGTCGTCACATGCGCGCGGTAACGACCGACGATCTGCTCAGGCGTGCCTTCGCCAAAAAAAGAAGCAGCCTGATAGGCCTGCTGACGTTCCAAGGTGACGTTGCGCGCGAGGTCGTAAGCCGTGAGCGAGACCTGCGTGGTTTGTTGAAAATTCGAGAGCGCGACGTATTCACGAAAAACTCCGTAGATCAGCAGACCGGCGAAAATCGACAGACAGGAGACGGCCGCCAGGCCGAGAACGTGGAGCTTGGTTTGTACTTTTTTCATAGGGCGCAAGCGCGGGAGAAGCGGAGATATCCGCTGGGACGCTGGTCGGATAAATAAGGCGTCTTCCCGTCATCGGAACACGACCGCTGCGCCTTAAAGAAAGAGTCTGCTGTCAGTCAGACTGCGCCGCTTATCCGGCTGACCGCGCGTCTGCCTCTCGGCGCCGCACCCACCGGCACTGCTGAATGCAGGGAGAAAATGAACCACCGCACGGCTCGCGGGTTAATCACGCGGCGGCCACTTCATGCGCGGCTCAGCGCCAACTATGTCCGCCACAGCGTCATTCCGAAATGCCAAGGCGGCAGGAGCACGGATTCGTCCGCTTTCAAGCCACCCGCCCCTGCCGCCCAGACGCGGATCTGTTCTGGGCGCGGGCGGATCTCAAGCGCCGGCCCGCGCGGCGTCGTCACGTCTGACCGCCAGTGCGCCACCAGAATGCGTCCACCCACACGTGTCACCCGCGCCGCTTCTCGCAAGAGACCGATCGGCTCGGCTGCGTGCAGGATATTAAACAACAACACCGCATCGACGCTCGCTTCCGCCAATCCGTATCCAGTGTTCACGACATCACGCAGTTCAAGCCGCACGTTTCCGATCTGCGCCGCTGCCGCCCGCGTCCGCGTTTCTTCGATCATCGCCGCTTCGATATCGTACGCGTGAACGACGCCCTTCACCCGACGCGCGACCGGCAACGTGAACGTGCCATAACCGCACCCGAGCTCCACCACGTCGCCGAGCTTTTTGTCGACGCCCAGCCGCGTGAGAAAACCGTCCACGTCGAAAAGACTTTCCCAGTACTCACGTTCGGGCATGCCGCTGTCGCGCACTTTCATGAGGTCACCTCAATCGGGCCTCACGCGAGCGCGCGATTCCAAAAAAGCCTGACGGCGCAACTCCCCCTGGAAAACCACGCCGAAGCTTCCGCCCTTACGTTTCGCCCCTGGAGACATGCGCTCAGTGCCCGCAGATGCAGGCGTATTCAGCGAGGGAGCACCCGGAACAGACGGAGAGATCCACGTTAAACTTCTCGACGACCGCTTTCGCGTCGGGCGCCGACTTGATCTGGATGACGGCCGGAAAATTCTTTCCGGCGGGCAGCGGACCATCAGAAACGAGCACGTCGCCCGAGCGCACGAACGTGAATTTCGTGGGCGCGGTACGAACGCCAGTCACCATTGTCACGCTCTGGCCCGAGGGCGCGATGGCTTTCCCCGCGTCGTCGAGAAACGTGATCTGCGCCTTTCGGTCAGCCGTGACGAAAAATTCCGCATGCGGATCGATGTTGGTCAGCACGCGTCCGCCGTTCGGGCCGGCGGTTTTCTTTTCGTGCGAGTGATCGCCCGAAGCCGAGGCGGTCATGGCGAGTGCGAGGATGGCAATAAATGAGAGAACGATGGATTTGATTTTCATGAGACGAGTTGGGTTTGGGTTGGAGAAATGTCAGTGCGCCGCAGCGGCTTCACGCGCGAGCGCTTGCTCGGCGGCTTTGCGACCGAAGGTATAAAAAATCAGCGGCGTGATCAGAAAATCGAGCAGCGTGGATGAGACCAAGCCGCCGACGATGACGACCGCAACCGGGTGCAGGATTTCTTTGCCGGGCTGGTCAGCCGCGAGCACGAACGGGATCAGCGCGATGCCCGCCGCGAGCGCCGTCATGAGGACCGGCACCATGCGCTCGAGCGTACCGCGCACCACCATCGCCCGGGTGAAACCTTCGCCCTCGTGCTTCATGAGGTGCAGATAATGCGAGAGCATCATGATGCCGTTGCGCGCCGCGACTCCGCCGACCGCGATGAATCCCACCAGCGTGGCGATGCTGATGTTATCGATCTTGAACCACGTGAAGACGAGGCCGCCGATCAGCGCGAGCGGGATATTCAACATCACTTGAAGCGCCAGTGAGAGGCTTTGGAAATAACCGTAGAGCAGGAAAACGATGACCACAAAAACCACCGCGCTGAAGAGCACGATGCGTTGCGTGGCATCCCGCTGCGCCTGGAATTCGCCCTCGTAGGTAATGAAGTATCCTTCAGGCAACTTCACCTTTTCGCGGACTTCACCTTGCAGGCGGGCGACCAAAGCGCCGACGTCGCGCGCGGTCGGTTTGATCGCGATCGTGAAGCGACGCTGGCTGTTCTCCCGGAAGATGACGTTAGGCCCCTTGGCCTCGTGGACGTCCGCCACGAGCACGAGCGGGACGCGCAGGCCGTCTCCAGCTTCGACTGGGAGCTGCGCGATTTTTTCCGGCGAGTCGCGCCACGCCAGCGGCAGCCTGAGAACAAGATTAACGGCACGCTGCCCGTCACGAAGCTCGGCGATCTCCTTGCCACCGAGGAGCGCACTGAGCTGGTCGTTGAGCGCGCCGGGCGTCACGCCGTACGTGCGCGCGCGATCGCGATCCACTTCGATGCGGAGCTGCGGAATCGACGACTGCTGATCGAGCTTCGCGTCTTCAAAACCCGGGATCGTTTTTGCAACCGTCTGCACCTCGGTGCCGATGCGACGGAGCGTGTCGAGATCGGGCCCGAAGACTTTGATCGCCACCGGCGCGGACACACCGCTGAGCATATGGCCTATGCGATCCGCTAGCGGTCCACCGATGACCGCGAAAACGCCGGGAACGGTTTTTAGGCGGCGGTTGATGTCCGCGAGGATTTCTTTGCGGCTCCGACCGGATTTGCCCTCGTGACCAACGAGCTCGCGGAAATCCACGTCGAACTCCGCGGTGGAGACCGGCACGACGTGATCGCCGCGTTCAGCGCGGCCAAGGCGGCGGCCGACCTTGCGCACTTCCGGCACGGCGAGGATCTGCTGCTCGATGACGTCAGATATCTTGTTCATCTCGTCCAATGAAGTGCCGGGCGCCGACGTCACCGCGATGAGCGCCGTCTCTTCGCGGAAAGCCGGGAGGAAATCCTTCCCCATTTTCGGATAGAGCGAAAACGCCACCACCACCCCGACGAGCAACAGCGCAAGCACCGGCACCGGGTAATTCAGGCCGACGCGAAGCGCGGTTTGGCGCAGCAGGTTTTTCAGAAACCTCACGAACCAGCCGTCCGTGTGAGCCACGCCCGCCTTGGGATTGAGCACCAGCGAGCACAAGACTGGTATTAACGTAAGCGATACCACAAACGAGGCGACCATGCTGATGATCGTCGCGATCGCGATAGGAGCGAAAAGCCGGCCTTCGACGCCGCTCAAGCCGAGCAGCGGGAGAAACACCAGAATGATGAGAATCGTCGCGTAGAGGATGGAGTTTCGCACCTCGCCGGACGAGCGGCCGATCACCTGGAGCTTCGGCCGTGGGTGCGGCAGCGCGGCGTTCTCGCGCAGACGGCGGAAGACGTTTTCCACATCCACGATGGCGTCGTCCACGACCATGCCGATGGCGACGGCGAGCCCGCCGAGGGTCATCGAGTTCACCGAAATGCCGAAGCGGTGAAAGGCGAGCAGCGTGATCGCGAAACTCATCGGCATCGCCATGAGCGTGATGAACGTCGTGCGGAAATTAAGCAGGAAAAGAAACAGCACGATGACCACCATGATCGCCCCGTCGCGGATCGCCTCCTTCAGGTTAGTGATCGCGTGATCGATGAAATCCTTCTGCTGAAACAACAGGGTCGTCTCCACCCCGGACGGAAGACCTGCCGACAGTTCGCTCAGTGCAGCCTGAATCTGCTCCGTGAGCATGCGCGTGTCGAAACCGGGGGCTTTGGTCACCGACATGATCACGCCATAGGTCGGCGTTTTTTCCGGTGTCTGACTGACCGTGGCATCGCCTCGCATCGGCTCGATTCCCCACTCCACCGCGGCGACATCGCCGATGCTCACGACACGGTCGCCGGTCTTCTTGATGACCGTGCGCGCGATCTCGTCGAGGTCGGTCGTCATGGCGAGATTGCGCACCATGATTTCCGTCGGGCCGGTGTTGAGGAAACCTCCCGTGGTCGTGGACGCAGCTTCGTCGGCGGCGGCTTCGAGTTCGGCGAAACTCACCCCGTGCGCCTGCATGCGGAACGGATCGGGCTGCACCTCGATCTGCCTGATGCCTCCGCCCATGTTGAGAACCTCGGCGATGCCCGAGATGCTCTGGAGTCTGCGCTTGATCGTCCAATCGGCAATCGTCCGCACTTCGCTGGGAGAAAGGTATCCAGATTCTCCCTCCTTGATCGTCGAACGCACACCGACAAGGAGAATTTCTCCCATCAACGAGGCCACCGGCGTCATGAACGGTTGCACGTCCTCCGGCAGTTGTTCGCGCGCCGCCTGGAGTCGCTCCTGCACGAGCACGCGGGCCTTGTAGATATCCGTGTCCCAACCGAACTCGGCATAAACTAATGAAAGCGCGACATCGGAATTGGAACGCAACCGCGTGAGTCCAGCGACGCCCATGAGCGCGCTTTCGAGCGGCTGCGTGACGCGCGTTTCCACTTCCTCCGGTGCGAGTCCGGGCGCCTCGGTGAGAATGATGACGGTCGGCTTCGTGAGGTCCGGCAACACTTCGACGGGAAGCTGCATGCCCGTGCGCAAACCCACCACGAGGACAATGAGCGAGAGGCCGAGGACGATCGCGCGATTGGCTAGCGACCACTGGATCAGTTTGTTTAGCATGACCGCCCTCCCGAAATTCTCCTTCTGGTTGTAGGCGGGGTGCCCCCACCCCGCGTGACGATGATTCCGCTTTCGATGCGAAGCGGGGTGAGGGCACCCCGCCTACAACCGGAGATTACTGCCGCTGCGACGACCAGCCGATGTTTGTGAATCGTCACGATTGCCCCTCCGACGTTTTCGCCGCCCCGCGCCTACTCCGAAAACTGACGACCAGCAACGCGAGAAACAGGACGCCGCTGACAATCATCCAGAACGGATTCCCCTCGTGCGCATGACCGTGATCTTCCCCTCCGGCAGTGGCACCATCTTTATTTTTCGCCTCCGCCGTCAGCTCAGAACCGTCGGCGGCGTGTTCGTGCCCGTGCGCCGCGTCGAGCGCTTCTTTCAGAGAAACACTTCCACCACCCACGAAGCCCAGCGAATACGCGCCTTGCGTGACGACCTCGTCGGCCGGCAGCACGCCGCTGATAATTTCAACGAACCTGTCATTGCTTTGTCCCACGACGACCGGCGCTTTGATGAAGGCGTTGGGCAGGTTAAAGTCCTTCACGTACACGAAGCGTTTCGACGGCTCTCCCTGCAGGGCGGCTCGCGGCACGCTCAGTACATTCGCACGCCGGCTGACGACGATGGAAAACTCCGCCCGCATGCCGGGACGCAGCTGGTTGTCCGGGTTGGGTAGCGGAAAAATCGCATCGATCGTACCGCTGACCGGATCGGCCGCCGTCCCAAAACGGAGAAGCGTCCCCTCACGTTTCTCCTCTGACGAGGCGGAGACGGCGATGCGTGCGGTAACGCCGGATTTGATACGGCCGGCGACGTGTTCAGGCACGCGAGCGATCGCGTACACTTCGCCCAGATCCGTAATTTCCAGCAACGCCTTATCCGGCTCCACCGGATCGCCGAGTCGCACATCGAGACGCGTAACGGTGCCGCCCAGCGGAGCTTTCAGCGAAAGCACCGGCGGAGGATTTCCCGGCTGGCGGCTTTCAACTTTTGCCACTTCCGCCCCCGCCTCGAGCCGGTCGCCAGGTAAGGCGTTGAGCGCGACCACCCGACCGGCGATGCGGCTGCTGACCGCGGCCACATTGCCCGGCCTCGCTTCGATGCGGCCAAGGGCGAAGACCGTTTCCTCGAAATCGGTTTCCTCGACGAGCGCGGTTTTGATGCGGAGGTTTTCAACGGCGGTTGCATCGAGAATCACCGGCGCGGCTGCCGCGGTATCCGTCGACTGGGCACGCGCCGTGGATGCCAGCAAGAAAGCTAGGGCGAGAGCGGACAAAAGTGTTTTCATGGCGATGAGAGGATGTTGCCCGTGGCGGCGAGCCACTGGATGCGTGCGAGGTGAAAGGCTTTGCGCGCTTCAAGCGCAGCGCGTTCGTTCGCGATCAATTGTTCGCGGGCGCGAAAGACCGGCTGGGAGTCGATCTCGCCCCGCGCGCGTGCGGCTTCGGTATCGGCCAGTTGCTGGTGGACGGCCGGGAGAAATTCGGCGGCGAACGAACGCGCGGCTTCGTAGCGCGCGCTCATCGCGCGGAAGGCCGAGAGCGCCTCGTTGCTCACAGTGAGTTTGAAAGCTTCGAGCTGGTGGGCGAAGCGGTCCCGGCTCGCACGTTTTTCGGCGATTTGTGCGTCGCCTTTTTGCCAAAGCGGAAGCGGCACACTGACACGCACGCCGAGAAGTCCTTCGCGATCGCGCCGGCCCGATTCGTCACGGCTGCGTTCGCCTTCGACGAAGACGCCCACGCCGATGTCGTCCCACTTCGCGGTCCGGGCGAGCGCGATGCCGGCGTCACCCGCCTCGACCGCGAGTTCAGCCAGCTGAAGATCCGGGCGCCGGCCGGACGTTTGCGCAGCCGGCGGCTGGGACGGAAGCTCAAGCGTCGTAGGCAGGATCAGTGCGGTTTCCGCGGATACGCCCAACAGCGTGGCAAACCGGGCGGACGCCTCCGCTTCTTCGACGCGCGAAGCCGCCAGTTGCACCTCTAATTCGCGCACAGCGAGCCGGCTCTGACCGGCGTCGAGTGGCGACGCGGTACCTTCGCGCGCTTGCGCAGATTGCGATTCGGAAAACGCGCGGGCAAAGCTCAGTTGTTGCGCGGACAACGCGAGCGATTCACGGGCCGCGATCAATTCGACCACCGCCACCTGAACGTCAGCGGCGAGCCGGTGTTCGCGGGCGGCGGTTTCGAGCCGCGCCAGTTCGACCTCAAGCTCAGAGAGCGTGCGCGCCAGACGTAAGCGCGCGGTCAGCGGAAAGCGCTGGGTAAATCCGACCTCGATGCGTCCGTCGAAATTCCGGCCACCGGCGAACTCGGTTTCGAGTTCGGGATTGGGCAGCTTGCCGACATTCCGCGTGCGCGCCTCCGCTTCGAGCACGAGGAATCGCGCGGCTTGGAGCTCGCGGTTTTGCGCCAGCGCGAGTTGAACGGCGGATACGGGCGTGAGCGCGAGTTCGGCTGCGGCGAGCGCGGGTGACGCCAGCAACAAACCACCCAACGCAAGCGCACTTCGGAGGCCGCCAGCCAACCGTTTCGCAAGAGCCGGACAGCGACGAATAAAGGGGAACGTGTGCATGAAAACAGGAAGACGAAAAACGGACGGAGAACTTAACGAAGGACAGCCGACAAGCGGGTGCGCGCAGGCACCCACGATTAATAACGGCAAACGCTGACCAGTCCGCGCAGGGACGGGCTCAGCAAACGAACGAAGGCGCGCGCGGCGAAAGCGCGGCGCGCTCGACGAAGTGCCACGTCCGCCGGATTTCGGGCGGACTCTCGACTTCTTCCGGCGCTTCAATCGCCGGCGCGATCACCAACACCGGCGCGAGTTCCAACAAGCTGGAAAAACAGAATGCGGCGACGGGCGCGGAGACTTTCAGCAACGTGTGCGCGGGCTGATAATCGCCGCTCTCGACCACGCCGCAGTTCCCCGTACCGCAGTGCGCGGGCGTCGAATCCGTCGCGCGCGAGTGTTCTTCGTGGCAGCACGTTTCGACATGTTCGAGCAAACCCGCCGCTTCCAATCCGCAATGCACGGTCGCCGGCAACCATAGGAGGGCCAGCGTCAGCGCCAGGATCATGCGGGGGAGGCGGGACATGGAATATCGCCCAGTCAGTGTATCGACGAACCTGTGTCAACCGCCCGCGCAGTTCTCCTAACCCGACCCGCCGCGTCACAGTCAGGAGCCGTCGAGCCAGTTCGTTGACAGGTGCGCGGATAGAGATCCCGCGGCCGTGGATCTGACGCGGCCACCGCGTTCCGCTCACTTTTCGAAAACGCTGACGGCTTGAACGCGACCCGCTTCATGGCGGCGACGGAGCGACAACAATGCCCTTGTCGCATCGCTGATTTGACGCTCTGTGTACGTTTTCCCATGTCCACTTCTGTCGAAAACGTCGTCATCGTCGGCACCGGCTGCGCCGGGCTCACCGCCGCGATTTATACCGGCCGCGCCAACCTTTCGCCGCTCATCATCGAGGGCAGTCTCCCTGGTGGTCAGCTCACGACGACATCGGAAGTGGAAAACTTTCCCGGCTTTCCCGAGGGCGTGGACGGTTTTCAGCTGATGGATAATCTCCGCAAGCAGGCCACGAAGTTCGGCACACGCTTCGAGCAGGCGCAGATCACGTCCGTCGATTTCTCCTCGCAACCGCTGAAGCTCCGCACCGCCGACCGCGAAATCCTCACGAAGTCCGTCATCATCGCCACCGGCGCTTCGCCGCGTATGACCGGCATCCCCGGCGAAAAAGAACTCTACGGCGGCAAGGGCGTGACCACATGCGCGACCTGCGACGGCGCGTTCTACCGCAAGATGGAAGTGGCGGTCATCGGCGGCGGCGACAGCGCGGCCGAGGAGGCACTTTTCCTCACGCGTTTCGCCAGCAAAGTTTATCTCGTTCATCGCCGCGACGCTCTCCGCGCCTCGAAGATCATGGCCGACCGCGCCACCTCGCACCCGAAGATCCAGATGGTGTGGGACAGCGCGCCC
>CAMLSH010000060.1 GCA_946482625.1 uncultured Opitutaceae bacterium | reverse complement strand
ACACCCACCCCGACCTCGCCGCCAACATGTGGACCAACCCCGGCGAAATCGCCGCCAACGGCATCGACGACGACGGCAACGGCTACATCGACGACACCCGCGGCTGGGACTTCGCCAACAACGACAACAATCCCACGGACGACAACGGCCACGGCACCCACTGCGCCGGCACCATCGGCGCCGTCGGCGACAACTCGCTCGGCGTGGTCGGCGTCTCCCCCACCATCCGCCTGGTCGGCGCCAAATTCATCTCCGCCTCCAACAGCGGCTACACCTCCGACGCCATCGAAGCCGTTCTCTACACCACCCGCATCGGCGTCACCCTCACCTCCAACAGCTGGGGCGGTGGTGGCTACTCTCAGGCCCTCAAAGACTCCATCGATGCCGCCCAGACCGCCGGCATCCTTTTCATAGCAGCCGCCGGAAACGACTACGCGAATTCCGACGCCATCCCCTCATACCCCGCCGCCTTCAATTCGGCCAATATCATCTCCGTCGCCGCTACCGACCACCTCGACAAGCTCGCCTACTTCTCCAACTACGGCGCCATCACCGTAGACCTCGCCGCTCCTGGCGTCTCCATCTACTCGACATACCCGGGCGGCGGATACAGTTCGCTCAGCGGTACCTCCATGGCCTGTCCCCATGTCGCCGGCGCGGCCGCCCTACTCAAAGCCGCGAACCCCGCCCGCGACTGGTCTGCGTTGAAAGAAGCGCTCCTCGCGAACGTCGATCCGCTTCCCGCACTCTCCGGACGTGTCGTCACCGGCGGCCGCCTCAACATCGGTCGCACCCTCATCGTCAGCTCCGGCCCGTACATCGGCGTCACCTCGATAACTACGCTCGACGACGGCACCGAAGGCTCCTCGGGCAATGCCGACGGCACGCCCAACCCCGGCGAAACCCTCTCGTTGCCCATCAGCGTTCTCAACATCGGCTCCGAAAACGCCACCGGCCTGCTCACCACCCTCACCGTCACCACCGGCGGCGATCAGGTGAACCTCCTCGCCAACACCCATACCTGGTCCGATCTCGCCTCTGGCGAATCCGCCGAGAGCCCCTCGGGCGCCTTCCGTCTTCAAATCCCCTCCAACACCGCCACCCCGCTCGCCCTCGTCCTGCGATTCACCACGACCGACAACCAGAACCACACCTGGAGCGCCGACACCGCGCTCACGGTTTATACACGCTCCACCCTCAACGGTCGCGTAACCGCACTGACCGGCGGCGCACCCATCGCCGGCGCCACCGTCTCTCTCACCAGCGCCTCGCCCGTCCGTACAACCACGACGAATACAAACGGCGACTACACCCTCGCCGTTCTCGACGGCGCTCATACGCTCCGCGTCACCGCCTCCGGCTACAACGCCTCCGCTCCGCTCGCCGTCACCACTCCCGGCGACGCGACCGGGCAAAACTTCGCCCTCGGTCGTTCCCGCCTCCAAGTCTCGCCCTCCTCCCTGTCGTCCACCCAGTTCGAGGACACCACCACCCAGCACACCCTCACCGTCACCAACGACGGCGACCATCCGCTGTCCGTCTCCCTCGGCCACTACAGCCTCGGCGCCGCCAATCTCTCCGCCGCATCCGCCCGCCTCCTCACCCCGATCCCGCCGCTCGTCGATGCCGCTTCGCCGCACACGCATAGCCGCGATTTCTCTCAGGCTGCCAACGACGGCGAAAATGCCCCGCTGCTTCTCCCGCCCGCCGCGCTTCCTTTCTACGACGGCTTCGAAGACGGATCGCTCGCCAAGTGGGATAACGGCGCCACTCCCGGCCTCCGCGAAACGACCACCGACAACCCAGGCGTCGGCACCACCAGCCTCCATCTCAAAAACACCGGCGCCGATTCCCACCGCAACGGCGTTACCCGCACCTTTCCCTCCGGCTCCAAACCCCGCCACATCTCTTTCTGGATACGCACCGGCTCCACTACCAGCCACAGCGGCTACTTCGTTCTTCGCGACTCCTACTTTTTCGACGACATCATCTGGTTCTTCGCCGAGGGCAACGGCCGCTTCTACGTCAACAACGATGTCGGCGGCGATTCCTCCTATGCTTATCAGGCCCAGACCTGGTACCGCGTCGAATTCCGCAACCTCGACTGGACCACCGGCCGCTTCGACTACCACGTCAACGGCGCGCTCGTGAAAGCCGCCGTGCCTTTCCGCTCGTACTACCGGGGCCAGGCCGACTCCGTTAACCTCTACAACTTCAGCGCCCAGTCCGAATCCTGGTTCGACGACATTCGCATCCTCGACGACTCCGCCAACTGGCTCGGCTATACCCCCTCGCAACTCGCCCTCGCCCCCGGTCAAAGCGCCACCGTCAACGTCACCCTCAATTCTGCGGACCTCGCTCCCGCAACCTATCAGGCCAGCCTCGAACTCTCCTCCAACGACCCGGCCAATCCCGTCACCACCGTCCCCGTTACGCTCACCGTCAACCTCTCGCCCAACACCCCGCCCACCGCCGATCCACAGTCGCTCACCCTCACCGAGGACACCGCCGCCACCGTCACGCTCACAGGCTCCGACGCAGAAAACCACAACCTCTCGGCCTACATCACAACCCTAGCCACCCACGGTACCCTCTATCAGACGCCCGACGGCACAACCCTCGGCACTCCGCTCTCCACGCCGCCCGTCCGCGTCACCCATCCCCAGCACAAACTCATCTACGTCCCGAATCCCGACGCTCACGGCGCCGACTCCTTCCAGTTTGTCATGCGCGACAAACGCTCCGAGTCCGCCCCCGCTGCAATCTCGCTCTCCGTCACGCCCGTTAACGACACGCCCCTCGCCCGCAACGACACTGCCAGCGCCCTGCCCGATCAAGGCGCCCTCACCATCAACGTCCTCGCCAACGACACGGACGCCGATGCCGACACCCTGACGATCACCGCCTTCACTCAAGGCGCCCGTGGCACCGTCACCGCCGGCACCGACGGCCGCCTCCTCTACACGCCCGCCGCCGGTTTCTCCGAAGGCGTCGATACCTTCACCTACACGATCGACGACGGCCATGCCGCCACCGCGACCGCCCGCGTGTCGGTCTATCTCGGATACCTCGCCGCCGGCGACTGGCCCACCTACGCCGGCAACAACGCCCGAAACGCCTACTACCCCGCCTCCCTCAACGCCAAACCCTTCGTCGAAGCCTGGCGCACCACCTTCACCCTTCAACCCACCGATACCACCGTCGCCGCCGGCCGCGTCTTCGTCAGCGAAGTCAGCTACTCCAGCACCCCATCCACCGTCACCGCCATCGACCTCGCCACCGGCCTCGTCTCTTGGAAAAAAAATCTCGGCTCCGCCACTGGCGGTTACTCCGGCCCAGCCTATCACCAGGGAAACCTCTACCCATCCCTCATCGAGAACAACGCTCACAAAATCGCCGCCCTCTCCGCCGACGACGGCGCCATCCTCTGGACCAGCCAGCCCATCAACGACAACTACAGCAGCTCCCTCACCCCCGCCGTCACCGACACCACCGTCCTCGCCTCCACCTACTACGGCTTCCTCGACGGCCTCGACCGCGCCACCGGCACCCGCCGCTACCAGGTCAACGCCGGCAGCGCCGCCATCATCCGCGCCGCCACCATCGGCGACGACGCCATCTACTCCATCGCCAACAACACCCTCGTCCGTCGCAACCTCGCCACCGGTGCCACCGAGTGGACCCACACCTTTGCCCCCTCCAGCTACGGCGAAACCACCATCGCCTACCACGCCGGCCGCGTCTACTTCGTCGCCTCCGCAAAGCTCTATGCCGTCGACGTCTCCCCCACCGGCGCCACCACCGCCTGGTCCACCACCGGCGACTTCTCCGGCCCGCCCGCCGTCACCGACACCGCCCTCTACATCGCCACCACCAACTACCCCTACGCGATCCAGCAAATCAACCCCGCCACCGGCGCCATCACCGGCACCATCCCCGTATCCACATCCCCCATTCGCCCGCCCCTCATCGTCACCAACGACACCCTCCTCGCCACCAGCAACACCCAGACCCTCGTCATCGACCGCGCCACCCGCTCCACCCACCAGACCATCCCCCTCGGCGGCAAAATCAGCCTCAGCAACGGCGCCCTCATCATCGCCAACGACTCCACCAGCTCCAACTACGTCCTCGCCTGCTTCCGCGTCGCCTCCGGCCTCAACACCGCCCCCGTCGCCACCCCCCAATCCATCACCGGCACTGAAGACTCCACCCTCCCCATCACCCTCGCCGGCACCGACGCCGATAATGACTCCCTCCTCAGCCTCGTCACCTCCCTCCCCGGCTCCGGTACGCTCTATCAAACCACCGACGGCACCACCCCTGGCACCCCGATCACCCAAGTCCCCGCCCTCGTCACTCACCCCCATGGCAAAGTCATCTTCCGCCCCTTCCCCGACGGTTACGGCACTCCCTACACATCCTTCGCTTTCAAGGTAAACGACGGCATCTTCACCTCCCCCGCCGCCAGCATTATCCTCAACATCACCAACCTCAACGACGCCCCCAGCGCCGTTGACGACACCGTCCCCCTGCTCCCCGGCCTCCCCCTCCTCAGCTACTGGCCCACCGCCAACGACACCGACGCCGACGGCGACCCCTTCGCCCTCACCGCCTTCACCCAAGGCACCCGCGGCACCGTCACCCAGGAAACCGACGGCTCCCTCACCTACCGCCCCGAACCAGGCTTCATCACCGGCACCGACACCTTCGATTACACCATCACCGACAGCGGCAACCTCACCGACACCGGCCGCGTCACCATCAACATCAACGCCGCCTCCAGCCTCGACTGGCCCACCTTCGCCGGCGCCCCTGACCACGCCGGCCGCTTCCCCCTCTCCCTCGGCACCTCCGCCCTGTCCCTCCGCTGGGAATACCCCTCCGACCAACCCATCAACCCCGCCGCCGTCTCCGGCGCCCGCGTGTTCATCACCGATGCCACGCCACAGTTCGGCGCCGAATTCGTCTACGCCCGCGCCCTCGACACCGTCACCGGCGCCCAAGTCTGGGAACGCGCCTACGGCAACTACACCCTCAACCCACCCACCGTCTACGGCGGCTCCGTCTTCATCCAGCAAGGCGTCCACAACGACTCCAAATTCCACGCCCTCGACGAGACCACCGGCGCCACCCGCTGGACTTCCCCCTTCACCGCCCAGTGGGAAACCTACATGGCCCCCGCCGCCTCCGAACTCGGCGTCTACATCAATGGCGGCGCCTATGGCGGCATGTACGGCTTCAACCCCACCTCCGGCGCTCAAAAATTCTTCCGCTCCCTCTCCCAGTACGACAACTGGACGCCCACCATCCACCAAAACCAGGTCTACTCATGGGTCGCCGGCCTCTTCACCTGCCACGACCCCGAAACCGGTGCCACCCTCTGGTCCATTAACCTCGGCTGGGCCTGGCACGGGTACGACATGCACCGCACCATCGCCTGCGATAACGGCTTCGCCTTCCTCACTAGCGTCCAGGACGTCTACTCCTCCACCCTCGGCCAGGAACTCATCGCCATCAACCTCAGCACCCGTCGCGTTGCCTGGCGCACCCGCGGCACCTTCTCCGGCACCCCCGCCATCATGTCCGGCGTCGTCTACGCCCTCGCCGGCAAATCCGTCAAAACCTACGTCGCCACCTCCGGCGTTCCCCTCGGCGAATACCTCACCGACACCGACGATGCCAACCTCCTCACCGGCTCACCCACCATCACCGGCGACCTCGTCATCGCCTCCAGCCCCGTCAAAACTTACCTCTTCGACCGCGCCCCCCGTACCCTCGCCCAGACCTTCCCCTTCGGCTCCACCCCCGCCCTCGTAGACGGCAACCTCTACCTCACCTGCTCCGATAAAAAAATCCGCGCCTACACCCGCGTCCCCGCCGGCAACCGCACGCCCACCGCCACCCCTATCAGCGCCAGCCTCCTCGAAGAAGCCACCCTCACCCTCCAACTCGAAGGCAGTGATCTCGACAGTGACCCCCTGAAATTCGCCATCCGCTCCCTCCCCTCCCAAGGCACCCTCTACCAGACCACCGACGGCACCACCAAAGCCGCCGCCATCACCCGCGCCCCCACCCTCGTCGAAAACACCTCCGGCCTCGTCATCTATCAGGCCCCTCTCGACGCCGTCGGCGCCAGCCTCGGCTCCTTCACCTTCACCGCCCACGACCCCTACTCCACCTCCCCCACCGCCACCGCCCGCATCGACCTGGCGAACGTCAACGACGGCCCCGTCGCCATTCCCGACACCGTCGCCCTCCGCCCCGGCGAACCCCTCGCCGCCTTCCGGCCGCAGGACAACGACCGCGACGCCGATAACGACACCCTCACCATCGTCGCCGTCACGCAACCCGCCCAAGGCAGCCTCTCCCTCGCCTCAGACGGCTCCGTTAGCTGGACGCCCCCCGCCGACCTCGCCAGCGGCACCGTCACCTTCGGCTACACCATCGCAGACCCCTCCGGTATCCAATCCTCCAGCACCGTCACCCTCCAGATCGGCGGCACTCTCGGTCGCGACTGGCCCACCTACGGCGGCAACCCCGCCCGCACCGCCTACCAGCCCATCCAGCTCGGCTCCACGGCCCTCACCGCCGGCTGGTCGCGCGCCTTCACCATTCCCTCCGACCCTCTCGCCATCTCCGATGGCCGCGTCTTCGTCTCCCAGCCCAACCCCCACAACACCTCTCACCTCATCGCTCTCCACCGCACCTCCGGCGACGAATCCTGGCGCTTCACCGCCTCCGGTAACTACGGCACCAACTCCCCCTCAACCCACGCAGGCACCGTCTACCTCCAGGACGGAAACCACACCACCAGCCAGCTCCGGGCTCTCAACGCCAGCGACGGCTCCACCCGATGGACCTCCCCCTTCTCCGCCCAATGGAGCCGCTACCTCAGCCTCGCCGCCTCCGACCTCGGCGTCTTCATCAACGGCGGCTACTACGGCGGCCTCTACGGCTTCGAACCCGCCACCGGCACCCAGCGCTTCTTCGACAATACCCTCGAACAACAAGACCAATGGACCCCTATCATCCACGACAACCGCCTGTTCACTTTCCTCCGGACCACCTTCCGCGAACACTCCCCAGCCACCGGTGCCATCCTCTGGTCCCTTGACTTCGGCGGCAGCTACCAGTCCCACCGCACCATCACCTGCGACTCCGGCCGCGCCTTCGTCATCAATAATACCTTCAATGTCGGCACCGACCGCCACGAACTGATCGCCCTCGATCTCAACACCCGCCAGCCCGCCTGGCGCATACGCGGCACCTATAACGGCAGCCCCGCCGCCGCCCACCAGACCGTCTTCGTTTACTCCCAAGACGGCTCCTGCATCAAAGCCTACGACCAGACCACCGGCCGCCTCCACGCCACCTACGCCCTCCCCGGCACCGACACCGGCCTCGCCGGCCAGCCCATCGTCACTAACGACACCCTCATCGCCGCCTCCAGCACCAAGACCTACCTCTTCGACCTCAAAACCCGCCAGCTCCGCCAGACCCTCCCCGCCGGCGGTCACATCGCCCTCGCCGGCCACACCCTGTATCTGGCAACCCCCGACAACGCCATCCGCACCTACTCCGCGACCGACCCCTACAACCGCAAACCCACCGCCACCTCTCTCCGCATCACCACCGCCGAAGACACTCCGGTCGCCATCACCCTCGCCGCCACCGACCCCGAAAACGCTCCCCTCGCCTACAGCATCACACGCCTCCCCCTCCGCGGCACCCTCCACCAGACGGCCGACGGCCTCACCCCCGGCGCCCCCATCACCGCAACACCCGCCGCCGTCACCGGCACGATTCCCCGCGTCATCTACACCCCGCCGCCCGACGCTCACGGTCTCGACCTCACCGAGTTCGGCTACCTCGCCCACGACGGCGAAACTCTCTCCCCTGAAGCCGCCGTCACGCTCACCGTCACCTCTGTCAGCGATGCCCCCCAGGCCATCGCTGACACCATCGCCATCACCCCCGGCCAGCCTCTCGCCGGCATCTTCTTTCATACCAACGACCGCGACGGCGATGCAGAACCCCTCACCGTCATCGCCTATACCCAGCCGACCTCTGGCTCGCTCGCGCAGACCTCCGACGGCTCCTTCACTTACACACCCGCCGCCGGCTTCACCGGCAACGCCACCACCACCTACACTATCACCGACGGCACTGGCGCTACCTCCAGTGCAACCGCCACCTTCCTCGTCGACGCCACTGCCGGCCAGCGTTGGCTCACTCACGGCGGCGATCCCCACCGCACCGCCTACCAACCCGTCCAGCTCGGCACCCAGGCCTTCTCCCTCCGCTGGCGCGCCCCCACCCACGGCACCTACAACCGCCAGGCCACCGCCACTCAAGACACCCTCTACACCACCGGCTACGCCAACGGCTACTCCACGCTCTCCGCCGTCAACACCACCGATGGCAGCACCCGCTGGAGCACACTCTCCCCCAGCAGCTACGACGTCGTCCTCCAACCTGTCCTCCACGGCGCCGACCTCATCGCCACCTACGGCACCTACAGCGGCGGCTGCGAAGTCCGCGCGCTCGACCCCTCCACCGGCTCCTCTCGCTGGACGCGCCCCACCACCTACTCCCTCTACACCGTCGTCCCACCCGCCGTATCCGATAACCTGATAACCGGCGTGGCCGCCCAAGGCACACAGTTCCTCGGCATCGACCGCTCCACCGGCACCCTCCGCTTCACCAAAAGCTTCCCCCTCAACGGCAATGGCGGCACCAGCACCATCGTCGGCGACCAGATCTACAGCCTCACCAAAGGCATCTTCCGCCAGCACGACGCCACCACCGGTGACATCCTCTGGACCGCCGACCTCGCGATCGCCAACGGCAGCCCCATCGAAACCCACGCCATCGCCAGCACCGCCAGTCGCGCCTTCATCATCGCCGACTCCTACGACCACCCCACCTTGGACAGCGAACTCGCCGCCATCGATCTCGCAGGACAATCCATCGCCTGGCGCATCCGCGGCAAATTCATAGGCTCCCCCGCGCTCGCCCACGACGCCGTTTACGCGCTCAGTTCGGATGGCGTCGTCCGCGCCTACGACCAGACCACCGGCCGCCTCATCGCCACCTACGGCACCCCGCTCACTTACGCCCTCCCCACAGGCCACCTCCTCGTCGCCAACGACATCATCATCGCCACCAGCAGCATCACCGAGACCACCGTTTACGATCTGCGCACCCGCCAGCCCCGTCAGACCATCGGCCTCAACGGCTGGATCGCTCTCGCGGGCCGCACGCTCTACCTCACCCGCGACGCTTGGATCTACGCCTTCGACACCACCCCCGTCGTCTCCTTCAGCCCCAACGGCGGCACCTTCAACCAGCCCGTCGACGTCACCATCACGAGCACCCAGACCTCCGGTTCCACCACATTCACCACCGACGGCGCCCACCCGTCCGCCAACTCCGCCATCGGCATCGCCTCCGGCCGCCGTATCCGCGTTTCCTGGACAGGCCGCCTCTCCGCGGCCACCTACTACCTCGGCACCTGGAGCGCCGTCCACTCCGCCCAGTTTACTATGGCCGATAGCGACGGCGATAATCTCCCCGACTGGTGGGAGACCACCCAGTTCGGCAACCTCACCGATTCATCCGGAGACGCTGATTCCGACTTCGACAACATCACCGACGCACAGGAACTCGGCGCCGGCACCGATCCTCGCTCCGCGAGTGACTATCTAGCCACGACCACGAGCTTCACCCGCAATGGCAGCCAGATCTGGTTCAACGTCACCTGGTCCGGCAAAAGCGACCGCTTCTACATCATCGAGACCTCCACCGATCTGCGCACATGGACCCCCGTCGGCTCGCAACCGGGTTCCGGAGGGAGCAACTCCTACACGCACATGGTGTCCGCCCTAGCCAATCCCTACCTCCTCTTCCGCGTCCGCGTCGTTCCCAAACCCGCTCCACTGCCCTGAAGGCCCAAAGATTCTGTCCACCTCAGGCCCGCGCGCTTCACTTCGGCAAATCCGCAGCGATCTGCGCGCCCAGCTCGCTCACACCGTCGCTCAGTAACTTCGCCAGCGCACCGAAATCCTTCCCGTCCCACGCCGCCTCGGGCGCGGTAAACGTCCGGCTCGCCACAACCTTGCCGCCACCATCCGCGGCCACAATTTCGTACGACGCCGAAAACCGTACGCTGCCGTCTCCCTTCCCCGCGACACCTTCGCACTGGAGAATCCGCACCGACACATCGTAATCCCGCGCCACGTCTCCACGCAGCGGATGCACGTCCACACCACGAACATCCGGCGACGCCAGCAACCGCTCTTCCAAAATCCGGTTCACACCTGCCTCCAGCGGCTCCGCCCAGCGGGAGTAATCCTGGTAGCGGATCTCGTTCGCGCCATCGCGCACCACCATGCTCTTCGTCGCGCGCAGATAAGCCGGCAACACCACCGGACGCAGACCGATCTGCAATCGCCCACCAGACTTCTCCGGCACCGGCTCAGTCGCCGCCGCCCCAGCCAGCACAAAAAACCGCGTCGAATCCACCGTCGCCGGCGGTAGCAACTGACAGCCTGCAAGGGTCACCGCCATCAACGCCCACGCCGGCAGAAAACGCATCCGCAGTCTCGGCACTGCATCGGAACCAGCGGAACGCTCTTGGGATTTCTTTGAATTCATGACGTTAAAAACAGGAGGAAACTAGCGGTCGGTAAGGGGACGGAATGGCGGATGGAACGGTGATCTATTACATCAATTTCCGGGAAGGCTGCGTACCTCGTCAGTTCGGCGCCTTGCGGCCGCTGATCAGCGCGCTCGGGTTGCGCTCCAAAAATTCCGTCAGCCGCTGCACCGACATCGCCGCCTCGGAAAGTTGCATCAACGCCAGCGTCGCCTCCTCGCCCAGCCCGCTCTGCGCCGAGATAAAATTGCGCGCATTCGCCGCCGCCGACTCGAACGTCTTCAACGTCGTCTTCGCCTGCTCCAGCACCGCCGCCAGCTGCTCGCCCGCCGGGCCGACCTGCTTGTCGATCCCTGCCATCGTGAGCTTCAAGCTATCGATCGCCGTGTTGAGATTCGCGAAGGTCTGCTTGATCTCGGGCGACTCTGTCAGCGTCGTCACCGCCTTGCCCGCCTTCGTCCACTCCGCGGTCACCGCGGTGAGATCGATCGTGTTGATCTGCTTGCGCGTATCCACCAACAGGGCACGCAGATCCCGCGTCAGCCCTGGGAAATCCACCCGCTTCAAATTCGCCAGAATCTCCGTCACGCTCGCCTGCGCCTCGGCGATCACCGAGGGCATCGCCGGCACCAGCACATAACGCACGTCGACCTGAGGCACCGACACCGTCGCCGGGTACTCCTCGGGATTCACGAAATCCAGCTCCACAAACAAAAGTCCCGTGGCCAGCCCGAGCACGCCCAGCTGCGCGCGCAGCCCTTGGTCCACCATAGTCTGAAGCTGCGCACGGTCGGATGCGTCCAGCTGCGCGCCCTTCTCGTCGAGCATCATGTTGCGGCTGAACTCACACACCACCGCGACCACCGAGGAATTCGTCTTCCCGTCGTAACGCACATTCAGATCCACCACGCGCCCCACGCGCACACCGCGCAATTTCACCGGCGAGCCGAGATCGAGACCGTGGATCGACTCGTCGAAATACACGACGAAACGCTGCGGCTTGGAGAAAAAGTTCACCCCGCCAAACGTCAGCAGAGCCGCGATACCGAGGGCGAGCGCGCCCAGGACGAACACGCCGACAAGGGCCGGATTGATTTTGGTTTTCATGGCAGCAGACCGTCAGCGCTTCGAACGCGCGGCGGGAAAGTGGTTCTTGGATTCAAAGCTTCGCAAGGCATGACACAACAAATCGCATTCAAGGTTTGGTCCTATCGACGGCCGTCCGGTGCAAAAACTCCAGCACCCGCGGATCGCGGCTCGTGAGCGCCAGTTCCTTCGGCGCGCCTTCCGCGATGACGCCCTTCGTTTCGCGCTCGAGCATGATCACGCGGTCCGCGATGCCGAAAATGCTGTCCAGCTCGTGCGACACGATCACGAGCGTCGTCCCGAGCATCTCGCGTATTTGCAGAACCAATTCGTCGAGCTTGCGCGAGGTCACCGGATCGAGTCCCGCCGACGGCTCGTCGAAAAACACGATCGCCGGATCGAGCGCCAGCGCCCGCGCCAGTCCCGCGCGTTTCTTCATGCCGCCGCTGATCTCCGACGGAAAATGATTCTCGTACCCCGTCAGCCCAACCTGCGCGAGCTTCAGCGCCACGATCTCCTCGCGCTCGCGCCGGTTCAAATCCGTGTGCTC
>CAMLSH010000059.1 GCA_946482625.1 uncultured Opitutaceae bacterium | reverse complement strand
CATGTCGGGCTTCAGCACGAGGCGGGCGAAAAAGGAAACCGAGAGGCCCAGCAGAACGGTTGTCCACGTGGACCAGCCCGGAGTGCGTTTGTAGAAGATGCCGAGCGTAAGCGGGATCGCCAGCGGCAGCATGAGGCTGACGCCGAGCTGATTGAGGACGTCGAAGAGACCGAGCGTGCGAAATTTACTGAAGACGACTGCGATGCCTATGATGATCGCTCCGAAGAGGCCGGTGCAAAGCTTGGAGACGATCAGGAGCTTCTTCTCGGTGCAGGCCGGGTTGACGATCGGCAGGTAGAAGTTGCGCACGAAAATGCCGGCGCCCTGGTTCAGGCTGGCATCGAGGGTCGTCAACGTAGCGGCGAAGATGCCGCACATGAGGAGTCCGAGCATGCCGGCGGGAAGGACGTTGGCGGCGGTGGCGAGGTAGGCGGCTTCGTTGGGAAAGGCGAGTTGGGGGAACTGCGCGGCCAGATTGGGGTTGGTGATCGCGGCAGCCATCGGCGGGATCGCGAAAAGCATCGAGCCCAGAAAGGTGCCGATGAGCGGGATGATCAACGTGAGCCGGGCGTGGCGGTCGCTGCGGCTCATGAGGTATTTGGCGGAGACCTCCATGCTGTTTTGCGCGAGGATCGAGTTCAGCGACAGCGCGAGGATCCAAAAGAAAACGAACTGAGGCCGGGCGATTTGAGACCAGGAGAAGTGTTTTTCGGGGACGCGCTCCAGCAGTCCGGACAGACCCCCGACCGCGGGCTGTTTGAGTGCGAGTACCACGACCGTGACGGCGACGGTGACCACAAGAAACATCTGGACGAAATCGCTCGCCGCGACGCCGAACGAGCCGCCGAGGAGCGACACGATCACGACGACCAGACCGAGCACGATCATCACGGTGATGAGATCGATGCCGGTGACAGCGGCCATGAAGATGCCGACGGCGTTGAGGCCGATGCCGCCGAAGAGCAGCAGGAACGGGAGGCGGACCCAGGTGTAGAATTGCTGGGAAACCGGGCCGAAGCGCAGGCGGACCGCTTCGAGCGGCGTGACCACGCGCATGCGGCGAAACCGGTAACACGTGAAAAATAGGATGACGACCAGCGCGGGGATGTTGGCGAAGAACAGCATCAACGCGTAGGGGCCGGTGTCATACATTTTCCCGGCGGCTCCGGTAAAGGTCCACGCGCTGAAACCAGCCATCCACGTGGAGGCTCCGGTGACCCACCACGGCATCACGCCGCCGCCGCGAAAGTAGTCGGAGGTGTTCCGGCTCTTGCGGGCAAAGTACATCCCGACGCCGACGATGAAGGCGAAGTAGAAGCCGATGTTGAGGTAATCGTAGAAGGTAACCATGGGGCCGGGGTAAGGACGGTGGGGGAGCTCAGGCCTTCAACGCGAGCTCGTCGGAGGTCACCTCGCCGAGCAGCGGTTCGCCACGCGAATAGCGGCGAAACTCGTCGATCGTCATGCGACCGAGGCGGCGGCATTCGTGGCCGAGACTGCCGGCGATGTGGGGAGTCACGACGACGTTGGGCAGGGAGAAGAGAGGTGAATCGACCGGAGGTGGCTCGGGGTCGGTGACGTCGAGCACGGCGAAAAGGTCGGGGCGTTTTTTGAGCACTTCGACCAGCTCGGGTTCGTACACCACGGCGCCACGGGCAGTGTTGATGAACGACGCGCCGGGTTTCATCGTAATGAAATGATGGTGACGCAGCAGATGCGTGGTGCTCGGCAGAAGCGGCGTGTGGCAACTCACGACATGCGCGGAGGCGAAGAGCTCTTCGAGGGAAACGAGTTTCACGCCGAGGCCGGCCGCTTCGTGCGTCTGGAGAATGGGATCGTAGGCGATGACGTCCACATCGAGCATGCGGAGATGTTCGGCGACCAGGCGGCCGGTGTGACCGAGCGAGAGCAGGCCGACGGTGGAGCGGTAGGCGCCGGGCATGTCCGGCGAGTGGCGGCCGTAGATGCCGGTGGCGCGGGTTCTGGCGACGCGCTGCCAGCCGTGTTTGAGGCAAAAGATGATCTGCGAGAGCGCGAACTCGGCGACGGGGATGGCGTTCTTTTGCACGGCGCAGCTCACGCGAATCCCTCGGGCCCAGAGTTCTTCGCTCACGAGCGATTTCACCGAGCCGCCGGAGTGGAACACGGCGCGAAGATTGGGCATGAGCGCGAGCGTGGCTTCGTCGAGGCGTGGGGTGCCCCAGCCAGAGAAGATCACTTCGACGTGCCGGAGCACGTCGGTTCGTTTGAGGACCTCCGCCGGTTCCATTGGCGGGAGGAGGAGCTGCACCTCACGGAGCAGATCGCGATGTTCTTCCGGTCCGTAGACATCGGGAGCGTCCGCTTGATTGATAAGATAAACCGCGTTCGGCTTCATGTTGGGAAAGAGATGGGGCGGGCGTCCGCGAGCTGCCGCAGTGCTGACGGGGAAAGAGTCATCGTGATCGGGCAGTGGGGAGGTGTTGTGAGGAGGCCCGCATCGCTGGGATTTAGATGCTGCGAGGGGCGTGTGCTTTACAAGGGGAGCGCTGGTTAAACTGGTAAACGCATCGATGCGGTTGCCTCGAAGCGGCCCCATCGTGGAAGGCGCCGGGCTGCGAGGCGCTCCTGTTCCAGGTTTACGGTGAACCTAGCGGGCGCCTGACGCCGGCTCCCAGCACCTGCTCACTGGTGCAACATGAACGCTGTCTCTGTTTTTCGGCCCGGCGAACTCTGGCCCGACACCTCAGGCGTCCCTATCAACGCACACGGCGGCGGGGTGCTCTGGCACGAGGGCGTTTATTATTGGTTCGGCGAGCACAAGATCGCGGGCGAGGCGGGCAACCAGGCGCATGTCGGCGTGAGCGTTTACTCCTCGCGCGATCTGTATGCCTGGAAAAACGAAGGCGTCGCGCTGGCGGTGAGCGAAGACCAGTCGAGCGAACTGGTGCGCGGGTGCATCCTGGAGCGGCCGAAAGTCATCTTCAACCGCGCGACCGGGAAATTCGTGATGTGGTTTCACCTCGAGCCGCCGGGGTGCGATTATGCGGGGGCGCGCAGCGGTGTCGCGATTTCGGATACGCCGACGGGACCGTTTCGCTTTCTGGGCAGCTTGCGTCCGAACGCGGGCGTGTGGCCGTTGAATGTGCCGGGGGAGGAAAAACGTGCGCTGAGCGCCGCAGAGGAGGCGTCTCTCGCGTCGATGGATCTTCCGGGCGCGCCCATGCCGTATTATCCGAAGCGGCTAATCTACCGGAGGGATTTCGCGAGCGGGCAGATGGCGCGCGATATGACGCTTTTCGTCGATGACGACGGCACGGCGTTTCACGTCTACGCGTCGGAGGAAAACGGCACGCTGCATATCTCGCAGTTGAGCGACGACTACCTGCGGCCGGCGGGAAAGTATGTCCGCGTTTTCCCCGGACGCTTTCACGAGGCGCCGGCGCTGATGAAGGCTGGCGGGCGGTATTTTCTCTTCACGTCGGATTGCACCGGATGGGCGCCGAACGCGGCGCGGCTCTCGGTGGCGGACTCGATCTGGGGGCCGTGGGAGGAACTCTGCACGCCGTGCATCGGCACCGGTGCCCAGATGGCCAATACGTTTGAATCGCAGCCGACGTTCGTGTTTCCCGTCGCGGGCAAGCTGGACGCGTTCATCTTCATGGGCGATCGGTGGCGTCCCGAAAATGCGATCGATGGCCGCTATGTCTGGCTGCCGGTAGAGTTTCGCCACGGCATGCCGACACTGCGCTGGCACAGCTCCTGGACGTGGGAGCGGCTCTAGCGACGCGAAGACCGTTTCCCGCGGCGGCTTTTTGTTTGAGGGCGCGGGTGGCGGGTGCGGAGGAGGAAGGGTTAACGACGGCCGCCGCGGAAGCCGCCCATCAAGTAGATGATGAGAACGATCAGCAGAATCAGGCCGAGACCGCCGCCGCCGATGGCGGGGCCGCCGAAGTAGAAACCGCCACCACCGAAGAGAAGGAGTAGAACGATGATAAGCAGGAGTGTGTTCATGCTAGCGGCGGACCGGATTGATCGATCACCGTTCCTGCTGTGAGCGATGAAACCGGGTGGCAGGTGCCTGACGCTCGTATCGGAGATTCTACGGCTGCACAGTCATCAGCGGCGAACGCGCGTGCGTAAAAGTTGCTGGAGGAAACTGCGGTCAGTGGTGTCTTCACGCGGCGCGTACGAGAAAAGGCCGCCTTGTCGAGAGGCGGCCTTGGGGTGGTGCGGCTATGAAGCGCGGCGGAAATTACGCGGTGGGTTTTTTGCGGCGGCGGTAGAGGACCAGCGCGCAGAGGGCTCCCGCGCCCATGAGGCCGTAGGTGGAGGGTTCGGGAACGGCGCTCGACGGGATCTCGGAGCCCGGGCCACCGGTGATGGTGGTGAACTCGAAGGACGTGGTCAGGCCGTTGATGGAGCCGAAGTTGTCGTGGGACTCGCT
This sequence comes from uncultured Opitutaceae bacterium, assembly GCA_946482625.1. The sequence continues at coordinate 8,160 of CAMLSH010000059.1, read as the reverse complement.
GGAGTACTGATGGAAGAACTGGAGATAACCTTCGTATTCATGGCCGGCGGTGAAGAGCGAGCCGTCGAGAAGCAGCGAGGTGGCGCTGTTGTCGAGGAACCAGCTGATGGCGTTTCCGTCACCGGTGGTCTTGTCGTAGAAGGTGACGTAGGTGCGGTTGTAGTTGGGATCGCTCAGGCCGAAATCGCTGTGGCTGTTGAACGTCATCTGGAAGTCGCCAAGCGAGGGGTTCCAGTTGTTGAGGCCGGAGAAGGTGGCGCCGGTCAGCATGGGGACGGCGTCGGGGAAGTTTTCATCGAGGACCACGGCCACTTGCTTTGGCTCCACGAAGACGCCGCCGCCCACTTCCATGAAGTAGGTCTGCGGGATGGGGTAGTCGGCTTTGAGGGCGGCCATGGAACCGTAACCGATGCTCGTGTGGGACCAGGTGCGGCCGTTGACGGACATATCGATGATGCCGTCGCTGATGTTGGACCCGATGAGGGTGGCCCAATCGGCGTCGCCTGCGTTCACGGTGCGCAGTTGCGCATCGAAGCGGTAGTAGTCGGCGACGGGAGCGGCGTCGCTGGTCTGTTGGTAGTACTGGGTGACGCGCGCGGCGTAGAGCTCGATTTGTGCCGAGGCGGTGGTGCCGAGGGCGAACGTCGCGGCGGCGATGGCCAGGCCGCGAGCGAGTTGATTTCGCAGAGCGAAGGAAGGTGAAGCGATGACTGTATCCATAAGTAGGAGGCAGTCACCTTAGCAACCGGTGGCGCGCGCGGCTATTGGCCGATGGACTAAGAAACGCAGTCGGGGTTTTTCCTAACGCGGGTGGGAGACGAGGCGAGGGGAGGTGGTTGATACACGCAGGGCAGACGAACTGCCCGGTCGATAGTTTATTCCAGTGTGTGGTCGATGTACTTCAGGTTGCACTGGCCGTCGAACAGGAGGAGTTCGATGGTTTTCGAGCCGTTGGAAACGGCGACACCCGCATTCACGTTGCCGCCGGCGATGGACGTCAGGTGTTCGGCACCGAAGAACTGGGTGAGGTACGCGAGATGATCTTCGTAAGTCCTTTTTGACGCCCCACGGCCGGTATCGAGCAGGTAGTACTCACCGATCACGATGCCCTTTCGGTTTACCCAGACCTGTCTTGGACCTCGTTGGACGGCCTCCCCTCGTTGATAGAACACCACTTTTTTCCCGGTGCGGTCGTTGTACGCCTTTTCCTGACGGGTGTATTGTTTTTCGGGCGTCGCGTAGGTTTTGAATTTTTTGCCCAAGGCGCTCTCAGGGAATTCAACGAATCTGGATTCGTCGTACACGGGTGTGAACGCGATGGCTTTTGCTTCGATGGGTAGCGGTGCGAGTTTTCGCATCATGTCCGCGCGCCGGGTGATTTCTCTTTCGGTTTCTTCTGAGAAGGGGAGATCCTTCCATTTTCCCATGGCCTTCAGCGATTTCATCCAACGTTCCGTGGCCAGCAGGTCACGGTGCTGGAAGTACTCCATCATGAATCTCAGCGAGTCGGCGTGGCCGGCGTCGGCCGCGCGGATTCCCCAATAAAGCATCGCTTGCTGGTCCTGCTCGGTCGCTTTGCGGTCCACCCACTTTTCGGAATAGAGCTTTCGAAGCTCGTCCATCGCGTCGACGTTTCCTGACTTGGCGGCGCGGGCAAACAGCGCGGGCTTCGCAGATTCAGGTGCGATTTTTCCGAGGTAGAAGGCATCGTCGAATTTCCCCTGCCGGTCGGCCTCTTGGAAAAACCTGAACAGGATGCGGTCGAAGAGACTGCTGTAGCCGAAGACGGATTTGTAGCGTTCGAAGTCGTCTTTGCTGAGTTTCTGCGGTGGAGGCAGGGAGGCGATCAGGGGTTCGTTGATCGGCGAAGGATAGTCTTTGAAAAGGAATGGAATGACGAGCGTCTCGCCGGTCGTGGAGGATGCTTCTCCGTTTGAAATCACGGTTGTCTCCACGAGCGCCGGGCGGGTGAGGTGCACGTTCTCAACGTAGGCAAATCCCCAGCCCGGCCTGCTTATGATGTCCACATTCCTCACTGAGGACAGCTTCACATCGCTGTAGGTTACCGTGACGAGGTCGCCTGTTTTTTCATCCCGGCCTTTGACGATGTAGGTGGCGCCGTCGCCATCGTCGTTCTCGTAGAGATAGAAAGACTGCACGGGTTTCACCAGAACGCAGTCGCGTCCATCTAGCTGGGCCTTCAAGCCGACAATCTCGCTTTGGGACTCGCGGAACACCTGCTGGGCGTAGCGTCTGCTGAACGGGGCGTGGCTGTATTTATGGGCGTCGACCGAATAGAACTCATGGTAGAGCGCGGTTTCGAGCAGCAGGCGCGACACCCGGAGTTCGATTATCCAGGGCGAATCCACGAGGGTTTCTTTGGACTGGAATACACGACCGTCGAACGTGATGCCGTTGGCCTGAGGAAACAGGAAACGTCCGCCGCGCAGGCCGTCGTCGCGGGCGTATTCGAGAAAGCCGGACGGAGCGCCTTTGAACGGTTGGAGCGGGCCGAAGACGTCCGTCAGTTTCTTGAGTACTTCGCTGTGACTGGCGACATTGCTCAGCGTAGTCGCGAACGAGAGAATGTAGACGTCGTTGCGGTGGATGTCGGCGGAGGCGAGACTCCAGTTCTCGTTCAGGCCAAGGAATGGTTTCAAGCCGGTCGCGGTGAGTTGCCTGGTCAGCTCGACGACCGCCTTGCCGTCGATTTTTTCGTCCCACACCGGCGGGTCGTCATAGGCGTAGGGATCGAAGTCGAACATCTTGGTGTGATCGAGCACGAGACGGTCGGAGCCATGGGCGCTGAGAGAGACGACGAATCCAAAAGGAAACTCCACCCACTCGGCGGGCGATTGGGACTGGAGGAGGCGGACGATCGGGCTCTCCGTCTTGAAGGCAGAGACGCGCGATTGATAGAGCGACCTGAAGCTATCGGCGCCCATATCGAGCCGGAATGAGCCGGAGAGCAGGTGCTTCTCGACGGTGAAGATCCTGTCGTCGAAACGCTTCGCGAGCGGGTTGGCGCCTGCGGATTTCAGGAACTGGTAGTCGGATGGATTGAGCTTCGAGAGTTTATCCTGCGGGAGGGTGGCGATGGCGTTCGTCAGCTGTCGCTGAGCGTCTGCGGCTTGTTTTCGAATGGCCTCTTGGGCGCGGCGCTCGGCTGCTTGCGCGATCTCGTCGGCCTTCTTCTTTCGCTCCTCGGCCTCCTTCTTTTTCTGCTCTTCCAGTTTCTTCCGGTAGTCGTCCAGAAGCGTCATTAACTCGCGGTGGTTCTCGTTGTTGAAGATGGCGGGGTTGTCGCGGGTGAGCTCCCAGTAGCGTTCGAGGCTTCTGAAGGTGCGCGTGTCGTCCGTACCCTGTTCGTGGAGACAAAGCGCGCGCAGCGATTCCAGTCGCGGCGAGGGGCCTTGCTGAAGCTCCAGGGCGGCGACGATGCCGAGGGCGGCCGCGTAGTCGCCGGTCGAGTAACGTTCGATGGCGTTGGCGAGCGGATCGCCCTCGTTGGATGAACGGGCGGTTTTCTTGAGTTCGTCCTGAGCCTTTTGCTTTTCGTCAGCGGCGGCTTTCTCCTGATCGCGTTTCTCCTGCTCTTTTTTCTTCTCGGCCTTCTCGCGGTAACGTGCCGCGAGCGAGGCGAGCTGGGAATCGTACGGTGTGCCCGAGGCGCCGATGGCCTGGTAGCGATCGAGAGCCGGGGCGGTGGCTTCTTCATCGCCGAGCGCGTGCAGGGACAACGCGGCAAGTCCTCTCGTGAGAGATGTGGGGCCCGAGGTGCGCTCGATGTAGCCCGCGATGGAGAGGCAGCGGTGGTAATCCCTGGCTTCGTAGGCCGTGACGATTTCGGACTGGGGAGTCTGGGCAAATGCGCAGGCGCTGGAGGCGACCCACGCGAGGGCGATCAAGGCGATGCGTGGACTCATTTTGTGAAATAGGCCGTTTCCTTGGAGATGACTTTCCGGTTGTTTTTATCCAGGACCAGAAATTCACCGCGGAAGAGCTCCACCCGGTAAGTGGACCACGCATATTCCACGACATTGTAGTCGCTGGGGCGCGGTCGATCCTCGGGCTTGGGCGGCGGCGGGGGCTTTTGGTCGCTTCGTCTGAAGTCTTCGAACTCGGACTCCGTCATCGGGGCGCGCATCCAGCTATTGTATTCTTTCTTCGAGGTGTACGCGCTGCCCAGGTTGTCGGGAACGCCGACGAGCCGCTTCTCGCTCAGGATAAACCGCGAGTAGCCTTCGTATTGGATCCACTTGCCTTGGGTATTGATCAACCGGGCGCCGATTTCATCGCGCATCTGGACGAGGAACATCGTTTTCTTTTCGTCGAACGGCTTCGGCTTCCTGACGATGTTCTCCGATTCGAAAATGACTTTGTCGCCGACACGAATACCAGCCCGCCATTTAGACTCTGGCGTGGGGCGGCCATCAAACGCTTCACCCGGTTTGGGGCTGGCGTCGATGGGGAGCGCCATCTCTTCGTTGCCGGTGAAGGGCTTTTCCTGCGGCGCATCCTTGAGGAAGGCGTAGTCTTTCTCGGCCTTCTTTCCCTCCTTCTCGTAGCGCTCGAAGTCCTTGGCGATTTGCTCGATCTCGAAATCGGGCCAAGTGATTTTGATGTCCACGTTGACGGTGTTGTCCTCGGTCGCGGTCCGGTCGTGGACGCGGAGGATGCCCGCAAAAATCTTTCTCAGTTCGTCATCGGAGGTTTTGTCTTCGCTGGTGAACCGCGTGGCGGTGTTGGGGTCGAGCGAGACGCTGTCTTTCAGGTGCAGGGGGACGACAGGGGACGAGCGATCCTTGCCGTCGCGAGAGGAGCCATACACAAAGTCCAGCGGTTTGATCTTCAGGAAGAGACGACGGATGACAGGACCACCCGCGGTGAACTCCCCGTAGCCCTGGCATTCCACCACGACGGAGACGACCGCCTCGATGCTGGCGGGGCGCACGGCGTGGTAGCGTTTGACCAGATCCGGGTATTTGCCGATCCGGCTCATGCTGAGGCGGACACCGTTGGCGCCCTCGATCACGAGAGGATTGAGCGCGTAGAAAAACCCCGGCCGATAAGCCAGGTCACCGAAGGCGAGCCGCGCCTGATAGGTGAGGATGAAGGACTCGAGATTGTTCGCCCGGCTATAGTGATTGAGGCGGGCGCTTCTCTTATCGGCTTTGCCGGTGGTCGCGTATTCCTGCGCGCCAAAACCGTATTCAAACGCCGCGTCCACGATGGGCGGGGTTTCTGCCGGGAGGGTTAGTGTAGAGAGGAGAAAACTCGCCAGAGCGAGAAGGGTAGTTGAACGCATGCTGGAAGGCGGAAGCGACTCAAAGAAACTTAACGGGCGCGCAGGGCAAGGAGAGCCCGACGGGCAGCGTTATCGGCCATCCTTCGAGGAACTTAAGTGATTTGCCGAACGGCCGGAATTCTGGACGGTCAGGGCATGGCTATTCACATCGGATGCGGCAGTTGGCGGGATGACGAGTACGTCGGCGTGCTTTACCCCAAGAAGCTGCCCGAGAAGAAGCGGCTGTCGTTTTATACGAAGTGGTTCGACCGCGTGGAGCTCAACGCGACTTACCACGCGCTCCCGAAGGTGGAGTCTGTGCAGGCGTGGGAGGCGCAGACGCCGGAAGGGTTTTTCTTCGACGTGAAACTGCCGAGGGGATTTTCGGACGATCCGGCCACGGCGGCGAAGAGTGGTTTGTGCGAGCGAATGCACGAGATGATCGCGCCCTTTATTGCAGCGAAGAAATTCGGGGTGTTTCTGCTGACGTTGTCGCCGTCGTTCACGACGAAGCACCGTAGCTTGGATGAATTGGACGACGTGGTGGAGAAGCTGCGCCCGCATAGGATCGCGGTGGAGTTCCGCAATCGCGACTGGGTCGAGGGCGCTCGGCTGGCGGCGACGCTGGATTATTTCCGCACGCGCGAGCTGATCTGGGTGGCGCTCGATCTGCCGCGGATCGATTCGCCGAAATTACTGCCGGCGATCGATGAGGTGACCAATCCGGCCGTGGCGTACATGCGGCTGCATGGGCGGAATCCGAATTATCTCCTGGGCGAAAACGCGAAGGATAAACATCGGTACGCCTATACGGAGAGGGACTTGAAAGAGATTGCGGCGCGCATTCAGAAACTCGCGACGAAAGCGAAAGACGTGCACGTGAGCGTGAACAATCACGCGGAGGATTTTGCACCGAAGGCGGCGATCGCCCTGCGGCGTCTGCTGGGGCAACCGGTGCCGTCGGCCATTCCTGAAATGACGGATGGCGACGGGCAAAGCTCCTTGTTTTAACGCGTCATGAACTCCGACCATTCGCTCGATCGTTTTAAGAAGGCACAGGATGATCCGAACTCAGGTTTCGCGGTTGCTCTCGCGGAAATGCAGGCCGGCAGGAAGACCAGTCACTGGATCTGGTATGTGCTGCCCCAGCTCGCGAGTCTTGGGCGATCGGATACGGCGCGTTTTTATGGGATCGCCGATCTCGCGGAGGCTCGGGCGTATCTGAACGACCCGGTGCTGCATGAGCGCCTGCTGCGCGTGACCGAGGCCGTCGCTGAGCAACTGAAGCGCGGCGTTCGGGTGCCTGTTTTGATGGGGAGCGACGGCGACTGCGTGAAGCTCATGTCGAGCATGACGCTGTTTCAACACGCCTCAAAGAGCCTGAACGACGAAACGGGCGACGTTCGCTTTTCGAAACTGGCTGTCGCGTGCGACGAGGTTCTGGGCCTGGCGGAGCAGCAGGGGTTTTCCCGCTGTCATCACACGGCGGAGAGCGTCAGCACTCACACGTGATTCGCACGCGGTGCGTGCGGTGGCGCTGCTGATGTGGTGCCGAGGGGCGGTGCCTCCGATCAGGGGAGGCTCATCGCGGCGGGCGTTTCTCGTAGGGGAACGGACACGGGTAAATGAAAACTCCGCCCCGATGACGGGGCGAAGTTTCTCGTGTTTGTGCGATGCTGTGAGCAGCCCGGAAGGCGGTGCGACGATCAGGGGGTGAGCGTGATGGGGAAGGGCGGAACGAAGATGATGAGCGGGCGGAGTTTGTAGGGGCGATAGACGTACATGCCCAAGCTCGGGTCATCGGCGGGGGTGGCGAGGCGCCGGGCCACGCCGCAGATGACTCCGCCGTCGTTGATGCCGGTGGCGGAGATCAACTTCCAGGTCGCGGCGGTGATGGGCGAGATTGCGGTGTTGAGATCGATGAATTCGTCGGAGTCGCGCAGGTAGACGAAGGCCTTGCCGTTCGCGGTGCCGACGACATCGCCATCGGCGTTCACGGCTTTGACCTCGGTGACGTTGGCGCCGAATTTTTTCACGAAGGCGCTGGAGTACAGGAAGCCTTGGGTGCCGACGGTGCCGGCGACTTCGCCACTCTCATTGATGGCGTAGGCGCGATTGCTGAATGAACCGAGGGCGAAACCGAGATAGGTCGAGGTGCCGGTGCCGACGTCGTAGGTCTTGCCGCCCCACGTGGTGTCGTAGCCGGCGATGACGAAGTCGTTGTTCATGTCTTTGGCGACGAAGTTGGCGCCGACGGTCGATCCGAGGAGGTGTATCCAGCCGCTGGTGTGACCGATGAAGGCCTGGGAGGAGGCGACGCCTACAACGTAGCCGGAATCGTTGATGGCGACGGCCTCGCTGTTGCGGTTGAAGTTGCTGTCGAAGTCCACCGAGTTCCCGGTGGTCGCGGCATACATGGCGTGGTAGGTGCCGCCGTTGCGGTCACAGTAGCCGACGATCGTACCCGCGGCGTTGATACCGTTGCCCCAGGCGGAGTGTGCGGGCCCCGGGGATGGGTAGATGTGGAAGCTGCCGGTCGCGTGGCGAAACGCGACGGGGCGGCTCGCGGTGTCGTAGGCGGTGCCGACGATCTGGCCGGCGTTATTGATGCCCGTGGGGTAGACCCATGGATACGAGGCCGGCGTGCCGAGATCGGAGTAGAGGTAGTAGGCCGCGTGCGTCGTCGCGGCGATGAACAGGGATATGACGCAGAGGAGGAGTTTTGTTTTCATAGGGTATCCGCGTACTTCGCGAGCGGTGTGGCGGCGTTACCGAAAACGAGTGTGTGCCTGGCGATCCGGGCGTTTCCGCACGGTTGCGTTGCGGGAAATCCCCAACGGATTTGCACGATTCGGGCGAAATGACCTGCGCCG
>CAMLSH010000058.1 GCA_946482625.1 uncultured Opitutaceae bacterium | reverse complement strand
CGAATTCCGTGTAGAACTTCGCGCGCTCCGCCGGATCGCGACTCGCGATGATTTCACCGAGGCGGCGGGTTTCTTCCATATTGCGCACGATGACCGCATGCGCGTGCCGGCGGGCATTGGAGAACGTGGCTTTCGTTTCCTCGTGCTCATATTTGCCGTGAATCACCACGGTGAAACCTTCTTGGCCGAGTGCGCGCGCAGCCTTCCACACTTTTTCCACGAGCATGCAGGTCGCGTCGTACTGGTAAACCGGCACGCCTTTTCGCACGAGCCGGCGCTTATCGTCATCGGTCGCGCCGAACGCCGGGATGATCACGATGTCCCCGGAGGTCAGCGTATCCCAGAGCGTGGTTTCGCCGGCAGCGCCGGTGGCCGCTTCGCCGCTCGGGAGATAAGGGCGGCCTTTGTCGGTCTGGAGATAACGCAGTCCGCGACGCAGCAGATCCTCGTTCACAAAGGGATTGTGGATCAACTCGCTGAGCATGAACACGCGACGTCCGGGATTCTCCGCGAGGGTCTCGTAAGCGCGCTCGATGGCATTTTTCACCCCGAGACAAAACCCGAAGTGGCTCGGCAGGAAATACTGCACCGCGCCGAAATCGAGCGCCACGGGTGCGGTCGCGGTACGCTCATGGGTGCGGGCGAGCGCCTTGATGGCCGCGCACAACCGCGACTGGTACAACGCACTCGCGGTCGAATCCAACTGGTAGATGCCACGGTTTCGCGACTTCTCCGTGCGGAATTTATAGATGAAATCGTTTTCCCCGAGGTGCAGGTAAGGCACTTCGATCAAGTACGGATCGAGTTTTCCAAGGACGGTCTTAAGCGCCGGGCTTATCGCGCCGCTTTTCTCCTCCAATTCGGCGATGGCGTGAAACTCCAGCCCGGCCTCGCCGATCGTCGGCATTGCCGGCGTCTGCACAAAAAACACACGGAGCTTCTTCTCGCCGGCTTCGGCCATGAAGTACTCCGCGGGCGGCGTGTGAACCGGAAAAACCCGTGTCATCGCCGCTTCGGCGGACTCCATGGATTCGGCCGTGAACGCTAGGTCGTAACCCGCGTCCGAGCGCCGCACGGCGAGCTGATTGTTGGGATTGAACGCCAGCAGCGTGACATGTCCGGCGACGGCGGTGGGAAGAGCGGAAACCATGGAGAGATTCAGCGAATCGGTGCGCGAGAACGGGTCAAGTGGATGGCAATCGGCGGAGGCGCACGGCGGCGGCGGGTGAAGCGAACGCGCTACGGCCGGGACCGACCGCGCGCGACTTCAGCGCCGCGCGGGTTTGTTCTGCTTTTGCTGCTGTGCCCGGGCGAGTTCGCGCATGTCCACCGCGACGTCGTCCTTCTCGAAAATCTCGCGGCCAAGCAGCTGTTCCATCACGTCCTCCATCGAGACGACGCCGGCGGTGGCGCCGAATTCGTCGACGACCACGAGCATCTGCTGGTGCGTTTTGAGGAAGACCTGCAAAGCGTTGGCCACCGTCACGGTTTCGGGGATGAAGTGTACTTCCTGCATCAGCTTCTCGACCAGATCGAGGTCCTGATCGTTCGCCTTGGTTTTCAGGAGATCGCGGCGGCGAACAAGGCCGACCACGTCGTCGATGCTCTTCCCATACACGGGCATTCGCGCGAAAGGGATATTCGGATACTCCCGAAAAACTTCGCCGACCGTCGCGTTTCGTTTCAGCGCGGTGACCACCGTGCGCGGCGTCATGATCTCGCTGACGCGCACGTTATCGAGTGCGAGGGCGTTGGTGATGATGTTCGATTCGCTGCGCGTGAGCGTACCTTGCTGGGCGCCGCGTTCCGCGAGCAGGATGATTTCTTCGTCGGATTTTTCCGTCGCCGCCGGCGGTTTGACCACGAGCCGAACGAGCACGTTGCACACGTACGTGACGGGACGGAGCGTCTTCGCCATGAACGCGAGCGGGTAAACCACGTAGGGCTGCAACCCGCGCCGATGAGCGACCGCGATGTTTTTGGGGAGCACCTCGGAAAACACCAGGATCGCGAGTGTCAGCACGCCGGAGATGATTCCAAGGATGGCCTCGCCAAAGAGGCGCGTCGCGAGGCCGCCGATGATCACCGAGCCGAGCGTGTTCGCGATGGTATTGAGCGTGAGGATCGTCGAAATGGTTTCGTCGAGGCTGAGTTTGAGTTTTTCCAACACCACGCCACGACGTGGACGCTCCTTTTTGAGCGCTTCGATCTCGGCGACCGTCGTGCTCAGAATCAGCGCCTCCATCAACGAACAGACGAAGGAGACGCCGAGGGTGAAAACGATCGCGAAGATAAGCCAGGCCATGGTCCGCAGTGTACGGCGCGCGGGCGGTTTACGACTCAAAATTTCCCGCCGCACCTCCGTCGTCTGAGCGAAACGCCGCTCCGCGACCGGCCTGCGCATTCTCCCGCCAAAACGTCCTTGCCCCGTTCCAACGCGAGGCGCCTAGTGGGCGCATGAGTCTCCTCAAACGGACACCGTTGCACGCCTTTCACGTCGCCCATGGCGGCCGCATTGTGGACTTCGCGGGGTGGGAGATGCCCGTGCAATACAAGAGCATCCTCGAGGAGCATAAGGCCGTGCGTCGCACCGCCGGGCTCTTCGACGTGAGCCACATGGGCGAGGTCGATGTAAAGGGCGCGGAGGCGGCGAAATTCCTCCAGCATCTCGTCACCAACGACGTCACCAAGCTCTACCCGGGCCGCGTTCTCTACACGTCGATGTGCTACGAAAACGGCGGGGTGGTGGACGACCTGCTCGTCTACATGCGCAGCCCCGAAGACTATTTCCTCTGCATCAACGCCGGTAACATCGACAAGGACCTCGCGTGGATTCGCGAAAAAGCCTCGGCGTTCTCCGTCACGATCACGGACCGTTGCGACGACTACGCGCTTCTCGCGATTCAGGGCCCGAAAGCCGCCGCGATCGTTCAATCCGTCACCGGCGCGAAGCTCGATCTGATCAAGTATTACCATTTCGGCGAGGGCACGGTGGCCGGCGTCCACTGCATGATCAGCCGCACCGGGTACACGGGAGAAGACGGTTTTGAACTCTACCACGCCGCCGCTGATGCCCCCGCGCTCGCCGAGGCGCTCCTCGCCGCCGGCGCGCCTCACGGACTCGAACTCGCCGGACTCGGCGCCCGCGACAGTCTTCGCCTCGAAGCCGGGTATCCGCTCTATGGGCACGAAATCACGGCCGAGACCTCGCCGCTCGCCGCCGGTCTTGGCTGGACGGTGAAGCTCAACAAAGGCGCCGATTTCATCGGTCGCGCCGCACTGGAGCAGGAGTCGAAAAACGGCTCCGCCCGCAAAATCGTTTTCTTCAAAACCGGCGACCGCCGCATCGTTCGCGCAGGTGCCGACGTCCTTGCCGACGACGGTCGCAAAGTCGGCACCGTCGTCTCCGGCACGCTTTCGCCGATCCTTAATGAGGCCATTGGTTCCGCCTTGGTCGACACTGCCGCCGCCGCCTTGGCGCTGTCGGTCGATATCCGCGGAACAAAACTCGGCTTGAAGCTCGTCAAACCGGCCTTCATCGAACTTAAGAAATCCTCCACATGAGCACCGTCCCCGCCGACCTGAAATACGCGAAATCCCACGAATGGCTGAAGCTTGAGAGCGACGGCACCGCGACTGTCGGCATCACCGACTACGCTCAAAGCAGCCTCGGCGACATCACCTTCGTGCAGTTGCCCAAAGTAGGGGCCACACTGAAAGCGGGCGAAACCTTCGGCGTTGTCGAATCGGTTAAAGCCGCCTCCGATCTCTACTCTCCCGCCGCCGGGACGGTCATCGCGGTGAACGCTGCGCTCGATTCCGCTCCGGAGACCGTCAATCAAGTCCCGTACGACGGCGGTTGGATGCTCAAGCTCAAGCTCGCCGATCCCTCCGCTGCCGCTTCGCTGCTCGATGCGACAGCATACAGCGCGCTGCTCGGTTGATCGCTCGGCGCGTTAGTTGTCGGGGTAGACACGCGCTGATCTCACGAAGCGCGCGCGGACGATTTCAGATTTCGAGGGCTCAAACGGCGGCACTGCCGGCGTCGCGCGCAAAGCCCGCAGCCAACCAGCCGGGCTATCGCGGCTGCGGTATTAAAAAAACCGATGGGGAAACTGCGCTGGGGCGGATGACGATTGCGGAAATTCCGCCGCCGCCCGTTGCATCGCTTGCAACTCTCTCCCAGTCTCTGCGTCTTGCCCCATCGAATCCGCATGATCCGTCGTCCCGCATCACTTCTTTTTCTCGGCGTTTTGATTCTGAGCGGGGCTTGCTCCCCCAAAACAGAAACCGCCGCCGCGCCCCAGGCGCAAAAACAGCCGGTGGAGGTCACCCCTGTCCAGCGCCGCGATCTGGCGGAGACGCTCACGGTCGTCGGCTCACTGGCCGCGAATGAGTCCGCCGCACTTCGCGCCGAGATCGCCGGTCAGGTGCGCGAAGTTTTTTTCGACGAAGGTCAACGCGTCACCAAGGACCAAGTACTCCTCAAGATCGACGACTCCGAACTGCGCGCTCAATTCGCCCAGACCGAGTCCCGCTTCAAACTCGCCGAGCTGAGCCTCGCGCGTAACCAGGGCCTCCTCGAAACCAAAACGGTTTCCCAAGCCGACTTCGATCGTGTGAGCGCCGAGTACTCCGCCAGCTCCGCCGAGCTTTCGCTGCTGCGTGTGCGCCTCGCCAAAACCGAGATCAAGGCGCCCTTCGACGGCGTGGTCGGCTCCCGCTCCATCTCTCCCGGCGACTATGTCACGCCTGCCAGTGTCATCGCCCAGATCGACGACTTGTCCCGACTCAAAATCGATTTTCAAGTCCCCGAGCGTTTCATCGGAAAACTCCGGCAGGGGACGCCGTTCACCGTCCGCTCCAAGTCCATCGACGCCGTCGAGCGTATCCAGGGCGAGGTGTATTTCGTGAGCGCGGTCATCGACCGCAACACGCGCGCGAGTGAAGTGAAAGGCTTGCTCGCCGATCCGCCCGCGCAGCTGAAACCCGGCATGTTTGCCAACGTGGAGATCATCCTCGATGTCCGCAAAAATGCACTCACCGTGCCCGAAGGATCCATCCTGACGTCGTTGCGCGGCGCGCAAATCATCGCGGTAAAAGACGTAGGCGCGGACAAAGTGGCCGAGTTCGTCACCGTCCAACTCGGGCTTCGCGCGAAGGGCTACGTCGAGATCGTTTCCACCGAGCCCGCGATCGCCGAGGCGCAGCCGGTGGTCGCCGCCGGAGTCGGTTCGTTGATCTTGTATCCAGGCGCCAAGCTCGACCCGAAACCGCTCAAGGCGGAGTTCAAACTGGCGGAGTAACGGCCATGATTCTCTCCGACCTCTCTATCCGGCGCCCCGTCATTTGCCTGGTTGCGTCGATTCTCATCGTGCTGCTCGGCATCCTGTCATTTCAGCGCCTGCCGGTCCGCGAGTACCCGAACATCGATTCGCCGACCGTCTCCGTTGAGACGTCGTATCCCGGCGCATCGGCAGAGGTCGTCGAAACGAAAGTCACTGAACCGCTCGAAAAGGAAATCGCCTCGATCGACGGCATCCGCGTCATCAAATCCACCTCCGCCGAGGAAAGCTCGCGCATCAACATCGAGTTCACGCTCGCCCGAAACATCGACGAGGCCGCCAACGACGTGCGCGACCGCGTATCCCGCGCGCAAGGACGCTTGCCCGACGAGATCGAGAACGTCCAAGTTTCCAAGACCGAGGCCGATTCCAGCCCCATCCTGACGCTCTCGTTCAACTCTGACCGCCACTCCCGCATCGAGATCACCGAGATCGTCGAACGCATCGCGCTCACCCGCCTGCAAACCATCCCGGGCGTCGGCGCCGTCAACATCCGCGGTCCGCGCTACGCCATGCGGCTGTGGGTCGATAGCGATCGCCTCGCCGCTTATGGCCTGACGGTTGGCGACATCGAGAGCGCCCTGCGTCAGCAGAATGTGGATATCCCCGGCGGCCGCATCGAATCCGCCACCCGCGAATTCCCCGTCCGCCTCCAGGGCAATATGGCCGAGCCGGTGGATTACGAGCACCTCGTGCTCGCCACGCGCGGCGACTACCAAGTGAAATTTTCCGATGTCGGCCGCGTTGAACTCGGCGCCGAAGACTATCGCGGAGAGTCTTATTACAAGGGTCGTCCCACCGTCGGCGTGCAGATCCTCCGGCAGACGCAGTCCAACTTGTTGGACGTCGCCAACGCCGCGAAGGAGATGATCCCGGTCATCCAGTCCGAGATGCCCGCGGGTATCAACGTGGGCATCGGTTACGATACCAGCGTGTTCGTGGATCGATCGGTGAAGGAGGTCTACAAGACGCTTTGGGAAGCCTGCATCCTGGTGATCTTGATGATCTTCCTTTTCCTGCGGGATTGGCGGGCAACCTTCATCCCGCTGCTGGCGATTCCCGTTTCGATCATCGGCGCGTTCGCGATCATGAGCTGGCTCGGATTCACGCTCAACGTCCTCACGCTTCTCGCCCTCGTGCTCGCCGTCGGTCTCGTAGTCGACGACGCGATCGTGATGCTGGAAAACATCTATCGCCGCATCGAGGAAGGGGAGAAGCCGCTGCACGCCGCCGTCCATGGCGCGCGCGAAGTGGCCTTCGCGGTCATCGCCACGACGCTCACGCTCGCCGCCGTATTTCTGCCGGTCGCGTTTCAATCGGGACAGACAGGCCGCCTGTTCTTCGAGTTCGGCATCACGCTCGCCGTGGCGGTGCTCGTGTCGGCGTTTGTCGCGCTCACGCTCACGCCAATGCTCTGTTCCCGGATGCTAAAAAAGAACATGGTGAACGGGAAAATCCACCACGGCTGGCTCTACGAAAAGACGGAGCCGTTTTTCGTGAAGATGAACGCCATCTTCGAAAAAATGCTGCGCGGCGCGTTCCGTGCACCGCTGCTCGTGCTCGGCGTCGCGCTGGCGTTCGCGGTGGTCGGATTCTTTTTGTACACGAAGCTCCAGCGCGAGCTCACGCCCGTCGAGGACCGCGGCATTTTTACCGCCAACTTCATACCGCCAGTCGGCTCCACGCCGGCGTACATGAAACACTACTCCACGCAAATGGAGCAGATGATCCTGGATATCCCCGAGATCGACCGGACCTTCCACCGCACGGGCGATGGTTCGCGCGCGTTCGCGTTTTCTACGCTCAAAGTCTGGGAGGAACGTGACCGCAGCACGCAGGAAATCCTCGCCGAGCTGCGCGGTAAATTCCGTCAGATCACCGGCGGCCAGACCTTTGCCTCGCCTGTACGTCCGCTCGGCAGCCGTCGCGCCGGCGCGGGTGGCGTCGAGATGGTGCTGCTCGGGAGCGATTTTTCCCAGCTCCAGCAAATCGGCGCTCAGCTCACCGACGAGATGCGCCAGAGCTCCGTGTTTATCCTCCCGCGCGTCGATCCATCGCCCACCAAACCGCAGCTCAACGTCCGCATAGATCGCGCCCGCGCCGCGGATCTCCGCGTGCCGGTCTCGGCGGTCGCCACGACCTTGGAAAGCCTCCTCGGCGGCCGCCGGGTGACGCAGTTCCAGCGCGGCAACCAACAGTACTACGTCATCGTGCAGGTCGAAGACGCAGACCGCTCCACGCCCAACGATCTCTCGCGCCTCTACGTTAAATCCACCGACGGCCATCTGGTGCAGCTCAGCAATCTCGTCACCGCCGAGGAAGGCGTCGTCCCGGAGAATTTCCCGCACTTCAACCGCCTGCGCTCCGTCACCGTGTCCGGCCAGCTGGCCACCGGCATGACCATTGGCGACGGCGTGTCCTATCTGGAGGAAAAGGTGAAGCCGTTGCTCCCCGCCGGTTACTCGTTTGCCTGGGACGGCGAGACGCGGGAATTCGTCGAAAGCGGCAGCAGCACCTACCTGCTGTTTGGCCTGGCGCTGCTGTTCACCTTCCTGATTCTCGCCGCGCAATTCGAATCGTGGATACACCCGATCACGATCTTCACCGGCGTCGCGCTCGCCCTGGCCGGCGGCATTCTCGTGCTTTATTGCACCCGCTTTTTCGGCACGGCGATGACCGACAATCTTTTCTCCCGCTTCGGCTTGATCATGCTTATCGGCCTCGTGGCGAAGAATGGCATCCTCATCGTCGAGTTCGCCAACCAGCTTCAGATCAAAGGCAAAAATGCCTTCGACGCCGCCTTCGAGGCCGCCACGTTGCGCTTCCGCCCGATCCTCATGACCTCGATCGCCACCGTGCTTGGCGCGGTCCCGATCGCGTTCGCCAGCGGCGCCGGCGCCGAGACGCGCAATCCCATGGGCCTGGTGATCGTCGGCGGTCTGAGCATCGCGACATTCATGACGCTCTTCGTCATCCCGATCTTCTATGTGCTCGTGGATAGACTGGTCTTGAAGGTGAGCGGCCACTCCAGCGCGCACGGCTTGAAGCGAGCCGAGGAGATCGAGCAGGAAGTGAACACGCCCGCGCTGGTGAAGTAGATTGAGGTGGAACGCGCCATCCCGGCGCGTGCTTCGGCATAGTCCGCGATTTCTTGCTTGGGGGGTCTTCGACATCGCGCAGCGGGCGCGGAGCGCCCGCTCCACCACGGATACGCCTTCGTCTTCAATTCCCCGCAGTGGTTGACCGTGCTCAACTCCGTGCTCTCGTGTGTCGAAGCTTCGGCCACGTTTCGCGAACCCCCGATTGACCATGCGTACTCGCTTCCCCGCCTTGCTCGGCGCCGTCGGCGCTCTGTCACTCCACCTCTCCCTGCTTGCGCAACCCGCGTCCACCACTCCGAACGGCGCGGCGCTCGACGTCGCCGTTGAGGAACTGCTCGGCCGCATGACGCTCGCCGAAAAACTCGGCCAGATGAGTCAGGCCAGCCGCCAACCCTACGCGGACCATATCGCCGCCACGAAAGAATCTGTCCGCAAAGGCGAGCTCGGCTCGATCCTCAACGCGACCACCCGCGAACAAGTCGAAGAATTCCAGCGCATTGCCGTCGAGGAAAGCCGCCTGAAGATTCCGCTGCTTTTCGGACTCGATGTGATTCACGGCTACCGCACGCTTTTCCCGATCCCGCTGGCGCAGTCGTGTAGTTGGAACCCGGATCTTGTCCAAAAGGCCGCCCGCGTCGCGGCCGAGGAGGCGACGGCCGAAGGCATTCGCTGGACCTTTGCCCCGATGATCGATCTGAGCCGCGACGCCCGCTGGGGCCGCATCGCGGAAACGGTCGGCGAAGATCCGCTGCTCGCCTCGCGACTCGGCGCCGCGATGGTGCGCGGGTTTCAAGGCGACGATCTCGCCGCACCGACCAGCATGGCGGCGTGTGGAAAACATTTCGTCGGCTACGGCGCCGCAGAAGCCGGGCGCGACTACAACACGACGCTCATCCCTGACACGGAGTTGAGGAATTTTTATCTGCCCGCGTTCAAGGCCGTCAAAGACGCCGGCGTGCTCACCTACATGAGCGCGTTCAACGATCTCAACGGCGTGCCGACCTCCGCCAATCCGCGCATGCTTCGCAAAATCCTGCGCGACGAATGGGGCTTCACCGGCTTCGTGGTCAGCGACTGGACGTCGATCGATGAACTCATCCCGCACGGTTTCGCAGTCGACGGACGTCAGGCCGCTCAACGCGCGCTGAGCGCGGGCGTGGACATGGAAATGGTTTCAACTCACTTCCGGGATCACGGCGCGGATCTCGTCGAGAAAGGCGAACTCACGCCTGCGATGATCGACGATGCCGTGCGACGGATACTTCGCGTGAAATTTCAGCTCGGACTTTTCGAGAGGCCGTTCACCGACCCAGCCACGCCGCGCACCAGCAAAAATCTCCTCAAGCCGGAAAACCTCCAGCTCGCACGCGAACTCGCTACGCAAAGCATCGTGCTTCTCAAAAACGACCGCGGCCTCCTTCCGCTTTCCTCCAACACAAAATCCATCGCGGTGATCGGACCGCTCGCCGACAGCGGTGACGACATGCGCGGTTGCTGGTTTTGCGAAAGCAATCCCGGCGACACAATCACCCCGCTCGCCGCTCTGAAAGACGCTGCCGGGGAGCACACCCAGATTCTCCACGCGCCCGGCACGAAGCGCGACATCGACGACTCCTTCGACGGTTTCTCCGCCGCCGTGAAAACCGCAAAAAAAGCCGACCTCGTCGTTCTCTGCGTCGGCGAAGGTCGCGACCTCGCGGGCGAGGCGCGCTCACGCGCATTCCTGAATCTTCCGGGCGCGCAGGAAAAACTTTTCGACGCAGTCGCCGCGACGGGAAAACCGATCGTACTCGTCGTCTTCGCCGGCCGTCCGCTCGTTTTCCCGGAGCAGTTCGCGAAGGCGCAGGCCGTCTTCTACGCGTGGCATCCCGGCACCATGGCGGGCCCCGCGCTCTCCGATCTCCTGTTGGGAAAGGCGAACCCCTCGGCCAAACTCACGGTGAGTTTCCCGCGGACCGTCGGCCAGATCCCCGTTTACTACAATCACCGCAACACCGGCCGCCCGCCGCAGAAGGAAAACGTCGGCATCCCGATGGGCACGCCGCAAGACCCGCAGGGCTATTTCTCCAAGTTCATCGATGTCCACTCGACGCCCGAATTCCCGTTTGGCCATGGACTGAGCTACACAACCTTCGCGTATTCGGATCTCCATGTCGTGGGGCCGGGCGGTCTGGACGGCTTGCTCACGGTTACCGCCGTGGTTAAAAACACGGGCTCACGCGACGGCGTGGAAATCGCCCAGCTCTACACGCGCGACCTCGTCGGCAGCATCACGCGCCCGGTGCGTGAGCTAAAGGGCTTCGAACGTGTACCGCTCAAAACAGGCGAGCAGCGTACGATTACGTTCAGCGTGCCCGCCAAGGATCTCGGCTTCTTCAACGAAGAGGGCCGCTATATCGTCGAGCCCGGCAAGTTCCACGTCTGGATCGGCGGCAGCTCCGCCGCGACTTTACGCGGCGAGTTTGAATTGTGACGGTATGAATCGCAAAGACGCGAAGCCGCAAAGCACGAGCGCGAAGAAAACATCGGCCCCCTCGATTAGACGCGGCTCGATCCTTTGCTTCTGAACCCAGCGCCTTCGCGTCTTTGCGATTCAACAAACCATCGCCTAACCCTTGCGTGCATTCCATGCCGGCACTCCGTCTTTCGATGGCGAGATCGTGATCACGACGTACTTCGAGGTCGGCGTGTTACTGCGCTCGGCGACACTGTCGATCGGCACGAGCACATTGGCCTCAGGGAAATAGGTCGCCGCGCAGCCGCGTGGAATATCGTACGGCGCGATCATGAAGCTCGGCGCCATGCGTTGCTCACCGCGGAAGTGACTCGTGAGATCGACAAGTTGTCCCTGCATCCAGCCGTTCGCGGCGATGTCGTCCTTGTTCAGAAATACCACGCGCCGTCCGTTGAACACGCCGCGGTAACGATCATCGAGTCCGTAAATCGTCGTGTTGAACTGATCGTGCGTGCGGATCGTCATCATCACGAACTGACCGGGCGCGATTTCTTCCCGCACGACCGTGTGCGTGGTGAACGCGGCTTTTCCGGACTTCGTCGCAAACGTTCGCGCATCGCGCGGACCGTTGGGCAGATAAAACGGGCCGATCCGCACGCGTTCGTTAAAACGCTCGAAGCCCGGGATCACGCGCTCAATGCGATCGCGAATGCGGTCGTAGTTCGCGGCGAGCGCGAGCCAGTCCACGGGCGTTTTTGTGCCGAGCACCTCGGTCGCGAGCCGGGCGACGATCATCGGTTCGCTGAGCAAATGCTCCGATGCAGGTTCGAGACTGCCCCGAGACGAATTGATGATGCCCATGCTGTCCTCGACGGTGACGAACTGTTCGCCGGCCGCCTGCCAGTCGATCTCGGTGCGACCGAGGCAGGGGAGGATCAGCGCCGTGCGCCCCGTGATCAGGTGCGAGCGGTTGAGCTTTGTGGAAACCTGCGCGGTCAGCGAACAACGGCGAAGCGCCTCCGCGGTAAACTCCGTGTCGGGCGTGGCCGAGAGAAAATTTCCTCCCATCGCGAGGAGCACGCGGACGTTTCCGGCGTGCATCGCCTTGATCGAATCGACGACGTCGAGGCCGTGCTCGCGCGGCGGTGAAAACGAAAACTCGCCTGCCAGCCGGTCGAGAAACGACGCCGACGGCCGCTCGAAAATTCCCATGGTGCGGTCGCCCTGGACGTTGCTGTGTCCACGAACTGGACACACGCCCGCGCCGGGTCGTCCGATGTTTCCGCGAAGGAGCAGGAAGTTCACGATCTCCTGAATCGTACCGACCGCCTGTTTGTGCTGCGTAAGCCCCATCGCCCAGCAGACGATGATGTTTTTGGACATCAGAGCGATTTCCACGGCGCTGCGGATTTGCTCACGGGAAAGTCCGCTCACCGCCGTGAGTTCATCCCAGTTTACCGCGCGCAGGTGTGCGATGAGCACGTCGAAGCCCGTCGTGTGTTCGCGAATGAAGGCGTGATCGAACACCTCGCCGGGCCGGCGCGCTTCCTCGTCGATCAGCTCTTTCATGAGGCCTTGAAAAAAAGCCATGTCGCCGCCGATGCGCACCGGCAGCCACAGATCGGCGAGCGTCGTGCCGCGACCGAGCAACACGCCAGGAATGCGCAGCGGATTTTTCAGGTCTTGCGGATTCACGAAGCCTGTCGTGCCCGCCTCGGGCAGCGGATTGATGCTCACGATGCGCGTGCCGCGCCGTTTCGCCGCCTGCAACGTTGCGAGCATGCGCGGGTGATTCGTGCCGGGATTCTGACCGACGATGAAGATCGCATCGGCTTTTTCGAAGTCGTCGAGCGTGACCGTGCCTTTGCCGATGCCGATGGTTTCAGCGAGCGCGACGCCGCTCGATTCGTGGCACATGTTGGAGCAGTC